>JAPORB010000245.1 GCA_026710425.1 Gammaproteobacteria bacterium | reverse complement strand
ATCCCTTTGATAAACAACTTATTGGATAACAAGCAATTGAATCATGAGCAGCTCCAGACAGTCGACATTCATCAAGGCTTACTTTCTTTATGCTTGCGAACCGGACATGGACTGATTGATTTATATCTCACAAGGATTTGTAGAAAGCCTGGCGATTTGAATTCTGCTTCAAGAGGAGCATGGATGGATGACTTGGTAGCTGTATTAGAACAACAATCCACAGAGACAGGTTTTAATACATATAGTGAGTTAAGGAATTTGGCCCAGAATCTGGATCTAATCATAAAGACCAACTTTCCAGACATCTATGATAAATCATCCGATCAGTATTCTTTGTTTCTAGCACGAACCTTAAATCCTGTTGCACCAGTCATGGGAGCAACTGGTGCTACTACCACGACTCGTTCAGCCCAGGCAAAAAAGTTTCGAATGCCGGGGTATCCACTGGCATTGGTTAGCACGGATGTTCTCCAGGAAGGAGAAGATCTGCATACATTTTGTGATTCTGTCATTCACTATGGCCTTTCTGGTTCACCCGTAAGTATTGAACAAAAGACTGGTCGAGTAGATCGAGTGGGGTCACTGTCTCAGCGCCGCCTGTTGGATATAAAGCTAGGTTTTACTCCATTAGATGATGATTTTATTCAGGTAACCTTTCCCTTCGTGCGGGAAAGTATCGAAATATTCCAGGTTCGAAAGCTTTGCCATAACATTAATGGATTTATTGAGTCACTGAATACTCTCGGTAAAGTAACGCATAAAAGTAATGATCAAGTGGATACAGAAAATGTCATAAGTGATCAATCTGAAATTCCTCCACAGATTCTAAATTTACTTAGCTCGCCGTATACTCCAGCGGTAGAAGAGCATGTTCCACAACTTAATAAAGAGCGTTTTGTTAGGAAACAGGCACAGCATACGCAGAATGTGATCGATAATATTAATAATCTGCTTTCGGCTAAATTTTCCCGCTCAATCCAACTTGGTGCAGAGGGTATCAATTTGCAAATACCGGATGATCATTCTACTTCGGTAAATATTCGCCTAAGGGCGGCACGAGCAAGCAGTGAAATGCTTTTGTGTGTTCAATGGGAGGGAGAAGAGGTTTCATTACGAGAGATTGACCGGGGCCAGATTCTAGAACGGATGCAGAATTCCTGGCGCACTTTTTACCGGACATATGCCAAGGAAACGGCTAATCGGACACTCCGGTTACAATACGATGCTGAACTGCTAGTTGGTGATGTTAAGGATACCACTCCAGAGGAGTTGGATAGTTTCTTTGGTCGTTTCGAGCAGGGACATAATCCTAAACACTACCGGAAGCCCACTTCGAAGCAGGTGCTTAGCTATTGGTCAAGAGCCGCAAAAGATAAGAAGTCAGATTTTGGACAGATCCATGAAATTAATAGCTTCGAAATTTCAAATGCGCTTGGATTAATCTTTTGCTTTGGAACTGCTGGGCAGCGGAGAAAGCACCGTGTAAAAATCTATGAGCTGGATGGCCGTTGCATCTTTATCGCCAAGGCAGCGACAGCTAAACGTGTTCAAGAACTTTCGTATGATCAAGTAATTCAGTTTACGTGGCTGTTCAATAGTAATGTTGATCTGGCTGAGTTTATGCTAAGCGGCAAGAAGGCCTTGCTAGGGCGTACCGTTCATCCCATCAATGGGATGGACTACAAGGAATTTCTCTATTGTGCGTACACCTTGGCGGTGACTACAGACCGATTGGAGTTCTTGATCCAACAGCCAGACATGCTTTGACTGTCGCAAATTTACTTTATTCAATTGAATGCTATGACGAATTGATTCTTATTTCAGGGCTCACTCCAATGCACCTGATCATCGGTTGGCAGGCTTTGCTGAGCACCGCTGCGGGTTACGCTTATTGCTGCGGCCTGACAGGCAAAGTGTACCGCTTCAGGCAAGCTTGCACCCCTGATCAGAGCCACTGATACTGCACCACAGAAACAGTCTCCAGCCGCCGTAGAATCCACCGCCTGCACCTTTGGAGCAGCAATTAATTCACAACTGGACTCTGTCGCCAAAAGCACCCCGTTGGCACCAAGGGTGATGGCTGCATTTGTTACACCCCGTTCCAACAGGGCCTCAGCTGCCCGAGTTGCTTTGGCAACAGAGTCAACATGGACACCAGTTAGCACCGCTGCTTCCGATTGATTCGGAGTGAGCAGGAAAATCTGTGCCAGTGTCTCGCTTGGTAGCGCAGCCGCTGGTGCCGGGTCCAAAATGATGCGGCAGGACTTTGATTTTGCCTCCCTTACCGCTGCCTCTACTATAGCTAGCGGTATTTCCATCTGCAACAGAATCACACTATCCCTTTCGGCTGTTTGAAGGGCCGCTACAATCTGCTTTTCATTGACTAAATTGTTGGCTCCGGGTGCAACCATAATCTGGTTTTCTCCTTGGGAATCAACATGAATTAAAGCAACTCCGGTAGCCACATCGGCATGACGTACAATGCCAGAGCAATTAATTCCTTCCTCCTGCAGCCGTCTCATGGCTGTATTACCGAACAGGTCATCTCCCACGCAGCCTACCATTGAGACTTTGGCACCCAGTCGAGCCGCTGCCACCGCCTGGTTGGCCCCCTTGCCGCCGCCACACATCAGAAACTCGCCTCCAAGTACGCTTTGCCCGGGTGCTGGTAGATTGCCAGCACTAATAACCAGATCAGTGTTGATGCTACCGATAATATGAATTTGCTGATTGGGCGCATTCATTGATTTACTTCCATGTCAGGAACAGCTTGATCCAGCCCGGGCCAAGGTCGCTTGATATAGTTTCAGGACGGCATCGGCGTCAACGCCAATGCAGACGTTACTATTGGGGATATTTTCCCATTCCTTGCTTACGAACCGCCTGATGTCATCGCTGTGAATGGTTTGTCCAATAGCTATACCCTCGGTCACCACTCGAACCGGGTTTTTTATTGTCGAGAATAGGTCGGGTTGCAGCAAGTAGGCTACGGCACAGGAATCATGCAGTGGACATTCTCGCCGCTGATTGATGCCAAAATAAAACTCCAGATAGAAGCGCATTATGTCGCGAATGAATTGACCTGCCTCGCCGGCCTGTTTAACTAGAAGTTCCAGAAAAGCTTCATCTACAGTGACTTCATGGGTCACATCCAGACCAACAATAGTGGTTGTCAAATCGGAGGAAAAAACAATGTCTGCCGCCAGTGGATCACTGGCGATATTAGCTTCGGCTACTGGCGACACATTGCCACGATGTCCGTTGTAACCAAAGGCACCGCCCATAACAATCACTTCCTCAATGTCCTTAATAATCAGGCCATCCAGTGCCAAGGCATGAGCAATATTCGTAAGACCACCTACCGCCACAATGCTTAGGCGTTTTCCTTGTTCCCGGCAGAGGGCACTGTTGTCAACTATCGCTTGAGCCGCATTCATAGTTTCATATTTCAGGGATGGTTCTCCAAGATCAACATCGCCTAGTCCGTTGTTTCCGTGCACATGGGCTGGAAAACCTTCACCGAGTCGAGCTGCCAAGGGCCTGGCTGCCCCGCGAAACACCGGCACTTTCAACTTAAAATGCTCAACAACATTCAAGGCATTGCGGGTAGTGTCCTCCACACTGGCATTGCCAAAGCGAGTGGTGATACCAAGTAGCTGGATTTCCGGGGCATAGTGCAGGAACAGCAACGCCATCGCATCATCAATGCCGATGTCGGTGTCAAACAGAACTGATCGGGTATTGCTTTTCACCAGGGAATCGGTAACTTGGTCGATTTACTCATTCCTATCACGGCTGCTATGCTTAGTATGCCAGAAATAGCCGCTAAGTGGACTTGTCCACAGTCTTTTGCTGGTTAAAATGATAGTTGGGATACTTCGCCGCAAATCAGCGAGTGAGATGCACTTGGGAGTAACAAAACATTACAACTCCGTTCGGTGAGTAGAAACTCTAAATGATTAGTTTGGGCGTATTACATCCTTCAAACACAGAGGATATAGCTTGCAAAATGCGGGCCGATTGCTTATTCTCTTTTCAATTTTGAGCTATATTTTAGGCCAATCGAAAGCTACATTCAGGACCTCTCTATCATGATAATCAATAATCGCCAGGCTTTCCTGGCCCTGTTTGGTGCTGTTGCATTATTTGGTGCCTCCCTAGCAACCAGCCAGTCCAGAACCAGCGTGTATGAGGGCGATTGGCCCGAGTACCATGGTAATCATTTCGCTCAGCGCTATTCTCCCCTGGACCAAATCAATGCAGAAAATGTGGCGGATATTGAAGTGGCTTGGCGGTTTTCCACTGCCAACTTCGGCCCCACAACAGATTTCAACAACCCTTCCACTCCACTTGAGATTGATGGAGTTCTCTATGCCAATGTCGCCAGTACCCGCAATGTAGTGGCACTTGATGCTACTACCGGTCAGTTGTTGTGGTTGTGGCGACCCGAGGAAGGGGATCGCTTTGATGAGGCTCCGCGAAAAGGTGCGGGTCGTGGCGTGGCCTATTGGAGCGATGGCAACGCCAGTCGCATTATTGATGTGACACCCGGTTACCACCTGGTCTCATTGGATGCCTCAACAGGTGTCCCGGATCCAGATTTTGGCGACAACGGAATCGTTGATTTGTTTGTGGGACTGCGTAATGCAGATGATCCTCGCTTTCCCTTTCCGGATATTGGCCTTTCTGCTGCACCACTGGTGATGAACGATGTCATTGTGGTTGGTGCAGCTCACCGCGTTGGTATGCGCCCCCGGTCCAAGTCCAATGTTAAGGGTGATATTCGCGGATTCGATGTGCGTTCGGGCGAATTGCTATGGACCTTTCGAACCATTCCCGAGCGCGGCGATATCGGATTTGAGACTTGGGAGAATAATGGTGTAGAATTCACAGGCAATGCCGGAGTCTGGGCCCCCATGTCAGGGGATCCTGAACTTGGAATGGTCTATCTCCCGGTTGAGTCTGCCACTGGGGACCGTTATGGCGGAGATCGACCAGGGGCTAATCTGTTTTCCGACTCCATCGTGGCCCTGGATGTAAGGACCGGGGAACGACAATGGCATTTTCAGCTGACTCATCATGATATCTGGGACTGGGATATTCCCTCGGCACCAGTACTCACCGATTTGCCCAATGGCCGCAAAATTTTGATGTCAGTCACCAAGCAAAACTGGGTGTATACCTTCGATCGCACCAACGGTGAACCAATTTGGCCCATTGAGGAGAAGCCGGTACCTGCTGGCGATGTACCGGGTGAGTGGTACTCGCCGACTCAACCATTCCCAACACGGCCTGCCCCTTATGACCGGCAGGGATTCACAGAAGCAGATCTGATTGACTGGACCCCAGAAATTCGTGATATGGCCCTGGAATCTCTGGAAGGATTTCGGCTTGCTGACAGCGTGTACACACCGCCTTCGCTGGCAGAGAATGAGGATGGGACGCGCGGCGTATTGAGCCTGCCATCTGCCACAGGTGGTGCGAACTGGGAAGGGGCTGCCATGGATCCCGAGACAGGGATACTGTATGTACCCTCTCGCACCGCTTTGGCAGTAATGTCTTTGGAAAAGGACGAGAACTCGGACCTTGATCTCAGTGCTGCCTTCGGTGTACGGGTGCCAAGGGTGCAAGGGCTAGATATTGTGAAGCCACCGTATGGTCGGGTGACCGCGATTGACATGAATACCGGCGAGCATTTGTGGATGATTGCCAATGCCGAAACACCTGAGCGCATTAGCAATCATCGCTTGCTGGAAGGTGTGGACATAGGTCGCACCGGTATCCCGACCCGAGCCGGAGTCTTTGTGACCAGCACCCTGCTATTCGTTGGGGAAGGGACTGGTGGTCCAGGTGCTAGTCCTATTTTCAGAGCCGTGGACAAGCAAACCGGGGAAATATTGGCAGAGGTTGATCTGCCAAACAATCAATCCGGCTTGCCTTTTACCTATGAGCACGATGGCAAGCAGTACATTGCCATGTTTGTTGGTGGTGGCGGTCAACCAGCCGAGCTGATTGCCCTTGCCTTACCTTAATGTATGACAGGAGTGATGTATATCATGCGAAAAATTATAAACCCTGCTTTGCTGGCATTAGTCCTGTTTGGCTCTGGTTCGGGATTGAAGGCCGCGGAATGGGTACTTGATCCCTTTCTTACCCAAGTCATATTTGAATACTCCTATAACTCCGACCCCTACCGCGGGGTCTTTGCTGGTGTTGAGGCAAATTTTTTGTTTGATCTGGCCAATCCTGAAGCGTGCCAGTTTGATGTAACGATTAACATAGAAGATATTGAAGTGGACTCACCAGAGGTGTTGGACTACCTGCATGATTACGAGATGTTTGATGTTGACACTTGGCCTACCGCGACATTCAGTGTAGAAAAGTGCCGACTGACCGGATTGACATCCTTTGAGTCCGAGGGCACCCTGACCATTCGTGACCAGACCAACCCAATCACTTTCCCATTTGAATTGAGTATGGAAAATTGCGATGGGGAGATTTGCTTCCACCTTACCAGCGAGGTTGAAATCTTGCGTCTTGAGTACGGAGTAGGGCAGGGCTACTGGGCCAATACCTCCGAAATCCCGAATGAAGTGAAGGTCATCGTGGATACTGTTGCCGTACAACTGTAAGCATCTTTACAATCAAGCACAGCAGACACAACAAAACTAAAACAATCAATAAGCTGTAAAGCCCGAAAAAGGTTTCCATGATGATTGATTATTCCTCCGTACAGTTTCGCGGTGCGTTCCTGTTGGTGCTCCTGCTTTTGTTCGTTGGCTGCGATCGACTGCTGACTCCCGATCAGACCAATCAGATTACAGACCTCAGAGCCGGTACTTACACGCTAGATACGAACCACGCAGCGTTACTCTTCAAGCTCGATCATTTGGGGTTCTCTACTTTCCTTGGCCGGTTCGATTCATTTGATGCAACGCTGGATTTCAATCCGGAGGATATTGAGAACGCCAGTCTTGAAGTTGTTGTCGATACGGCATCCATCAATGTCAATCTTCCAGAATTTGAAGAAGAACTGCGTGGCGACGATTGGCTTGATACTGAGAATTATCCCCAGGCCGTGTTTCGTACCACTTCCTTTGTGGAAGCAACTGGTGAAAGCACTTTTATATATGCCGGTGAACTAACATTGCATGGAGTCACTGCGCCAGTCATTCTAGAGGTGGAATTTCATGGTGGTGGGCGCAACTTTCTCACTCGCAGCTATACAGTTGGATTTTCAGGATCGGCCAACTTTTTGCGATCAGACTTTGGTGTTGATCGTTTTGCCAGGTTTGGTGTTGGCGACGAGATCGAGTTGGAAGTCCATGTCGAGTTTATGGAGACCAGTTAACTTAACTCGGCACTCTTAATGGATCGGAAAGATACTATTACTCTATCTGTAAAACATTTCAGTCGAGACTCCGGTCTGAATAATCAGTCCCCGACATTGATTCATTGCTTCAGTAAGAACAGGCTCAACACAATGGGTAGCACCATGGTGATTATCAGGCGATTGGCCGCAAGTTGCGTTTTGGGGCTGTTTACAGTCGCCTGTGAACCGGTTTCCCATTCCCAGGAAAATGATGATGTAATTGAAGTGTTCGGATCAACCCGACTGGATGTGCAAGTTGATGAGACTTCAGGACTGGCAGCGTGGGGTGGATTTTTCTGGACCATCAATGACAGCGGCAACTCCCCACAAGTATTCAAGCTTGATTCGGATGGCAAGTTGCTGTCGACAATGACTATTG
>JAPORB010000026.1:7204-7786 GCA_026710425.1 Gammaproteobacteria bacterium | reverse complement strand
GTAAATGACTTTGCCAAAACCGAAAACAATGCCCGAAACAGTAACAGTCAGCGTTGAAACCAATGTGTTATAAGCTGCTAAAAAAGGTGTTTCAAGATCGCTGCGAAGAACTGAAGAGATGGATTGCAACTGAGCCGAAAACGAAAAAAACGATAGACGCTGATTTTGAGAATAACTGAATATCCCAGCTTGCCAAAAATGCGACAAAACTTCAAACATTTTTGACTGATATGAGCAAGAGCGATAGCGAAAATCTCCTACGAAATAGAATTTGTAAGCTATTATGCTGGCGTGTACGCTGGTCTTTAAATCTGCAGAATCTCCGGTTTGAAATTGATAGCACCAAAGAACAGGTCGCTAGAATTGAGGAGATGGAGAAATTCGAGGAAATGAATCGAGAAAAGGTGATACTGGAGGAATGTAATAAATATCTTGACAGTGCAGAGAGAGCGTTTCGAAAAATTTTGGGAATCTGTCGAAATAGGTTGTAGCATGGTCAGGCTGGAATGACGTACTGGAGGTATACATGACCCAGTTAATGGTACATGGCCAGAAGGCAGATACTGTTTTTGAGTTGCTCGG
>JAPORB010000026.1:0-7194 GCA_026710425.1 Gammaproteobacteria bacterium | reverse complement strand
GCAAAGAAAACGCCATGACCTACAGTCTCGGCTGGGCTCTTTCTAGATGCGATGTTTTCTGCCAAAAACTTGCCGCCAAGCTTGGTTTGCATGAGGGCTTCTCCGATGCCATGCATATCCGGTTGCAGGAACATGAATCTCAAAAAGGATTTACGGATATTGAGATAGTTGATCCAGGCAGGTTTCATATCGTGATTGAGGCAAAGCGCGGATTTAACATTCCATCGTCTGACCAGCTGGAAAAATATGCCGATAGGCTTCTTGCCAAAGACAACAGGGCAAAAAGGATGTTGCTGGTGTTGGCAGAGTCTGATCGAGAGGAACAGTGGCTTTCCCGTCATGTGCCAAGTTATGTCAATCAAGTCGAGGTACAGGCCATCTCCTGGAAACAGTTTCAGGACATGGCGCAAGAGTCCGTAGCCAAGGCCACCAGGCATTCTGAGAAAAGGCTGTTGCGCCAATTCATCGGGTATTTAGAGAAGGTTACTACCATGCAGAATCAAACTTCCAGTTATGTGTATGTTGTGTCCGCTAGCCATGATGTCTTTTTTAAAGATGCTGGGATCAGCTTTGTTGATGTGATAGAGAAACACAACAAATACTTCCACCCTGTAGGGAATAGATGGCCGATTGAACCCCCAAATTACATTGCTTTTCGTTATGACGGTAAATTACAGTCTATCCATCACATCGAATCTTACGAGGTGATTGAGGATTTTCAGAAGCATTTCAATCTTCCATCCGCGCACCCAGCTGGAGGAGAGCACTATCTCTATGAGTTGGGGCCTGCTATTCGTCCGGCCAAAGAAGTTAGAACGTTGGATAAAACCAGAGGTTACACGCAGATACAAAAATCCGCTCGTTGTTGGTGTTTTATTGACCTATTGTTCACCTGCGACAGCATATCCGAGGCTTCTGTAAAGACAAAGCTTCGAGAAAATTCTGAAACTGCATAAGCTGTAACACCCTCATCTACTCGGCAGTACATTAAGTAATATTGAGTCATAAAGTTGCGTCCTGAATTTTCATTTGGATATGCTCTCACGGAAGCACTAATAAATGGTCAACAGCATTTAGTTCAGCCCACGTTTCCGACACAGAGACAGGAATACAAGGATGGCTATGACCTGAGACTTGACTTTGCTGGCTGTCCAGTTTTCCTGCAATTTAAATTGTGTCAAGGTATGCAGAGTCGTGGCACCAAAGAGATTAAGCGTTTCCCCAGTTCTGGGGCTTTAAGAACTCCAGTTTATCGTCTGTCCGCGCCTGTGCCACGCACAGGAGCCCTGATATCCGCAACCGCTACCCCGGCCTTAAGTTCCCATCCTGAACCAACGGCCTGTCCCGTAAATCCTGAGATCATGCCCTCAAGCGTTGGAGTAGCTGCAAAAGTCGCCGTAAGGGAAGCATCCGCCGTGAAAGTACCCGCACTATCACCCATCACGGAAACGCCATGAGCTTTACCCGTATAGGTAGCTTTGTTGTTTTCGGAAACGAGTTCAGTCGGTGCAGCGAGAGATGCAGCATCAATTGCAGTTGCTCCGTTTAATATAATTGAAATCTCTCGGTTAATGGTTGACTCTGAGTTGCTAGAAGCATGGGTTACCCAGTAACCCCATTCGACCCATACACCTGTATTGTCGGTTCGTTCATATTCACCATCGTCGCCAAGTTTCCAGAGATGATTAGCGACATTCGTTCCCGGAACGAAGTACCAGCCAGTTCCAAGGGTTCTGCCGTTTTCGGCGCAGGTTTCGCCGTCAGCACAATAGAAGATACCGGGGATTCCATTGTAATTAGCCAAAGCTGCAGTACCCGCAGCATTGCCAATAGCCCCATTATTTGCCGGGAAAGGATTATCATCATCAGTCCCAGGAACCTTGTACCCGCTAGCCGAAACCACACGCTGTTTCTGACCATTCCCGCTAATGTCCTTATTGACGACGGTAAGCACATCGTGCCACAAGCCACCGGAGTTTGAATTGCTATACGCACCATTTTCAATGGCAAGGTTTCTACTACCTGCTGTTATTCGTGTGGCGCCTGTTTGAATTTGGTTACCAGCTCCGACGGCGGCAGGGCTTCGTATCTCCCCATCAGTCCCAACTAGCGTTTTCGCCGTGACTCCGGCTGGAAACTTCGGATCGGGCGTTGGTTTGGGTGTCGGATCTACACATGCACCGCCCATAACAGTTTGGCCTTCTTGACAATTTACTCCATTCATATTGCCATTGCCATTACCGTTCGACGTTCCAGATCCTTCCACTACTGCGGCAGTCGCTGGCGTGCTGGAATTACCGCCCCCGCAACCTGCGATGACCAGCATGGCCGCAAGCAAGGCGGATAATAAAATATTCTGTTTCATTGTTTATTTACCTCATAAATTCCATATTGGGTTAGAAATCAAACCGGATACCGGCTTTGTGATTGACGCTGTTATCCATGCCAGCCACGTCAGGATCATTGCTTTGTCCTTCATAGAACACTTGCAAACCACCACCCATGTTGTGGTATAGGCCCAGGGTTACTGCTGACGGATTTGCGTCGCTTCCTTCCGTCTCACTCTGACTAAAACCAAGCAATGCGGATGTGCTGTCAGCGAGCTGTACGCCACCCCACAATTGCGTATATTCGGTTTCGGTTTCCTTGCCATTGTCGGTGACGTTCTTGGTTCTGTAAGCAAGAATTCCGTAGAACTGCCCCAGCGACAACTTGGCAGAGACACCCATGCGCTCGGTTTCCGCTCCGGTCTTGGCTTTGGTAACGGTACAAGCAGCACCAGGATTGTCTGCGCCGACATTAGGCGTTGGCACGTCATTTTCTGCTTCGGCATTATTTGCGGTGAACTTTGCATTATCTGCGGTAAGCATCGCATCGTTCAAGCAATACATCCCGTCACAGTCATCCTCGTCTCCAACATAGGTATAACCAGAGTAGGGGCCGTTATTCGTAGTTGTATCGGTTGCAAGTTTCGTTCTTTTCGTACCCAAAACTTTCGCTTGTTCTGTCGAAAGGGTAGGAACCATGTACCTCTTCCCATACACTGCCGGGGTGATATGGTCCGATCGGTCTTCAGTGTCGTAGGCAAAGCCTAAGGTAAGATTATCGGTAACCGCAACCCGTACCCCAATGGCACCGCCTTCTCCAGCAAGTCCCTCGGTACCGGCTTCATCACCGCCACCGTTCAGGCGCAGATCCAACTCCAGATTCAACGGACCCACTGAGTTGCCATACTTAATGGTGTTGGAAGCTCGAAAAGGAGTACCGCCAATTCCGCCCTGATTCCAGCTCGGATCCATGTCCACGCCAGTTGAGTTAAAAAAGGCACTCCACTGGTTACCAATGTCAATACTGCCGAAACCACCTGCAACACCGACCGAAGCAATTCGGTTACTGAGACCATTTGCTTTTTTGTCGGTAGCCAAGCCGAACACAAAATGACCACGTCCAGTCAGGCCATTGCCAATATCAGCACTGCCCTTGAGACCGAATCGTGATCCAACGGTTGAAACATCGGTCGTCGGGTCCTCGCCCGCTTTGCCGGAATTGGCAAACTCAATTACATTGGCTACGCGCCCGTAAACAGTCGCCTCCGCCTGCGCCCCGACCGGCGCCATCACTGCCGCGGACACCGCAGCAGCCGTTAATAGAACCTATCCCGATAGTGCGAGAAAAGCCACACAGGATTTACGAATTGGATAGTTGAATTGTTTAGGTGGAAACGGACAGGAATGCAGCATAAGACAAAACCTGCGATACAATATAATCAACAAATAAATGACTTTGGCTGGTCCGCCATAATGCACTGTTCGTTACAGTCAGAAGAGAATAACCTCACAAAAAGAGATCAGATAATGAAAAAGAAATGCCCCAATTCCACTCCGAAGTGCAACTGGGGATGTCTAATGGCGATTCTAGTGGCAGGAGTGCTGTTCTTGCAAGGATGTGGGGGCGGTGGAGGCGGTATCAATATCACTGTGGATGGCCCGCCGTTATCTGACATTGATGCAAATTCGGTTGAGGTCAGTGATATGCTTGTTACTTTGCAAGATGGCAGTCTAGATCGTGTCTCCGTGTCCTGTCGTCCCAGCGGTATTTGCGAAGAAGCAAATATTGGAGGAAAAACGATTGTGGTTGATGCGAGTGAAACGAACGAAGAAGGCAATGTAACATTCTATAATACTCTTGGTAACTGGAACGATACAGAAGCAGGCGCGGTCTATCAACGTCTTGATGGAGATGCAGCCCGTTATGCCATCGCTGCTGGTATCGTGTATCCCAATAGTTTGCCCGCACAAGGATCTGCTACGTGGAGTGGCGATATGGTGGGTTTAGATGCCAACAATCGTAGAGTGCGTGGGGAAGCTGTACTTACCATTTCTGATCTGTCGAATCCTCAGGTGGACGTTACGTTGAAACCACAAGCGCACTCTGTTATGCAGTGGAATAATCTTCCCGTAGTAAGCGGTCGGTTTTCACAAAAGCGACGTGTTGATGATTATATTCGGGGAGAGTTTTACGGCCAACGCGCCCAAGAGACTGGAGGCGTATTTGAAAAAAATGGCATCGTTGGAGCGTTCGGTGCCGTTGAGCAATAGCAGTAATAATAAATCATATCCAATGTCCAAAACAATAACAGTCAGAGTTGACCGCAATCTATTCCACGCCGCGAAAAAGGTATTTCAGGATCGTTGCGGCCTATACCAACTCACCGATCAGGAATTTATTGATAACGCGATGCGGTATATCTGCAAGCACACGAACGAAGAGAATCAAATGCGGGCGTTGAGAACTTTCGGTAAAACGCCTAATTACGCATGAAGACCTATCGGCCATCGCTGAGCAAATTAAACGCTTGCAGTATTCAAACCTAAGACCTTATGAAGGGTGAGGAACCGAGCGGGTAGGGATATAAACATTAAATGACGATAATGGACATTTATTCTGAATAAAAGCAATAACTAATGACACATATATTTTCAACTATTAATCTAAAAGGTGGTGTTGGGAAAACTACCATTACGGTGGCGTTGGCCGATATGTTTTCCGGCGAATTTAATAAAAAGGTCTTGGTTATTGATCTCGATCCTCAGACCAATGCAACCGTGATGCTTATTGGAGAAGATCGTTGGAAAGAACTAAATAATGATGGTCACACGCTCGCACAACTTTTCAAAGATGCACTTGAATCGTCAAGAAACAAGTTCGATTTTGACCAAACCTTACAGAAAGGCGTTTCCAATGTCTCTTCGGTAAAAACCATTGATTTGCTGCCATCCAGTCTTGAGTTGATTGATATTCAGGAGAAGTTGCTGAAGACAGATCCTGGTGAGTACGGCACGATTAGACCGATCGACATCCTTTGGCGTGCAGTGAAAGATAAAGTGAAACAATATGATGTTGTCATTGTTGATTGTCCTCCAAATCTTGGCAAGATAACGCAGAATGGACTTCGGATGTCTGAGGCATTTATTATTCCTACAATCCCTGACATACTATCCACATACGGCATACCTCAGATTATTAGTCGTGTGCGAGGGTTTTCCGAAGAAATTGCTAACCCGATCAAGCCGCTTGGAATTGTAATCAGCAAATACCAAGCTATTTCAAACGTCCATAGGAACATGGTCACGCAACTTAAGCAAAAACATGATGGAGAACCAGATAATTGGCCTGCCGTGTTCGATACTCAAATCCGACAGGCAAACCAGATTTCAGCAGCAGCAGAAATAACCCAATTTTCCACACTCAAACAAAAATGGGGAGGATCATTTCAAGAAGATTTTCTGCAATTAACAAGAGAGATTTGGGAGAAACTGGAGAACAACCATGATTGACAAAAAGCTTCAGGATCTCATTCAAACAGTCATAGAGGAGGCAAAGAGAAGTCCAGAGTTTACTAAGCATCTTAAAGCCGCTATTAAGTCCATGGAAGGCTCTGGAAAACGCCGGCGTAAAGACGCAACTCTTGATCCGATATTGCTGGTTCGGGAAGGGGAGAATGTGTTGCGGTCAAAACTTGAATCATTAACGTTAGACCAGTTAAAGGACATTGTAGCTCAATACGGAATGGACCCGGATAAGCTTGCAATGAAGTGGAAGAACAACGAGCGGATTATTGACCGAATCATTCAATATTCAGTTCAGCGATCTAAAAAGGGTGAAGCATTTCTGTGACAGTAAAAATATTCCCTATTAGCAATAGCCAGAATCATACCTTCCAACAACGTGAAACTTCACATTGTTGGAAAACTATGAGGGTTTTTATAACACTGGTCGCACTGGTTACATTCCTAACGGGATGCGGAGGCGGTGGGGGAACTCTATGCAGGGGGCTAGACCGAATTCTCAGTCCATGACAGCGAACAATCCCCTACAAGCGAAAACCCTGACGAGTCAGCAATTACGGGGCAGTAATTTTAGCAACTTGGACTGGAATGTTGATCCACAAGTCGATTTGCCCAGAGATGGTCGTTGGTGGTCTTAGAGTGATTAGACCAGAACAAGGGGGTGCGTCTTTTATCCAGCCGGTTTTTGATAATCGGTTGTTGGATCGTGTAGATCATCAGGGCAAAGAAATCGTTCGGATGGCGAATCTTTACCCATAATGCATTAGCATTAGTTTTTTTATACCCAGAGATTTCTAAATCATCCCTCGTAAATCGTTCCGTTGCGTCGTATTTGACTGTATATTCCTTTGTATTATCAAAAATGGCCTCCAATTGTGATTTTTTGAAACCATTAAATTCGGCAGACAACCTATTAACAGAGAAAGTTGTAGAGTATAGTCGCTTGAAATTTTCTATATTACCAAAGCGCTTTTTACGGTAATCCTCAGTCAAGATATCCCATGCTACTCCATGTTCTTTTTTGCTGATGGCTTCTGTATAGTGTAAGGCTACGTGCCCGGGATGTTCATATGCCTACCAGCCAGTTATGACAAACAGAATTGACCGTTTCTTAATCAATGACAAGAAAGAATCGAGAATTTCTACAATCTCTTCCAGAGTTTGGAACAGTTCGCGAACTAAATTTATTGGCATTATTCAAAATTCCCTCAAAACAAATTCAAGCCTCAAAACAAATTCAAGGATGGAGGCAGAATCCTACACTAAGGAATTTTTACGAACCTGCATTTTGCTTACACGAATTCCTTAGAGTGTATTTTTACACGATTCTCAGCGAAAACTTTTA
>JAPORB010000219.1 GCA_026710425.1 Gammaproteobacteria bacterium | reverse complement strand
CAAAGGGATAACACTCGGAAACAGTTCATCGAGTAGACTGCGCTGATGTAGTGCACAGAACAAGGTATATGTTTTCAGAAGCTCATTACAGCGATTTAAGGATAATAATGACTTTTGCGTAATAGACCCAGTTGGCTCTAAATGATCAGCTAATTGGTTTAGTCTGGGAAGTTTGAGATTTTTTGCAAGAATTTTCACAAATGCCCACTGACCGCTAGTAAAATCTAATTGCCAGTTCACTGTTGATTTAGCTTGTATATATTTAGAAGCAGAGATGCAAATTTCTTCTCCATATTGTTGCAGGAGAACATCAAGGTTTTCTTTCAAATGTTTAGCAATAAGTCTTGCCCAGTTTATTCTCAGTAACAGACATACACTCTGGTTTTTAGCAACCAGACCTTTTCGCATGGCCTCTGGCATAATTGGGGGTTTCTTCGTCTCCTTAAAATTTTTCTCAAGTTCATCAGGTAACTCACCTCGAAAAAACCAAGCGAAAAGTGTATCCTTCTTTGGAGGCTGTCGATCCTCTGTCTCGTCATCCTCTCCTACAACATACTCTCCGCCAGAAATATCTTCATCTTGAAAGCGACTGCACTCTTTATATTTCTCGATAATGCCATCCATATGCTGACGAACAGCAGGGTATGCTCCCAACTGACTATAGATATAGTCCATCAGCCAGCTATTATAATGGTCATCAAGCTTGCGCTTGATTTCCTTTACGCTCTTAATGCGGCGCACAAAGACTATTTGCTTGCGACCATATTGAAACAGTTGATCAGCCAACTGCTGGGTGACAGAATCCATCTTGGGATGTGGCAGTGTCCTTCCCAAGCCAAAATTTATGTAACTGTCTGACAGTGCAGCAACTATATGCCTATCCTGAGCATCTGAGCCCTTTTTCTCGTCTTGATCCCCATCAAACTCAACTGGACCTGAGCGGGAGGACTCGGCAAAACTTTCAAAAGAGGCCAGTAAACCTATCTGAAAACTTGTAGATCCAGTTCCTTTCGTTAGCATCTCACCGACTTTTTTCTGCACTAGGGCAGTGACCAACTTTTGCTCATCAGATTCAAGTTTAATCTCCGCACGCTCACCAGACCGCCACTCTTTACGATACATGTTGCGTGTATGCGGAGTGCCAGCAATATTCAGCACATTCAACCGTCGAACCATGAATTGCCTCAAGAATTGCTCAACACAACTCTTGTCGCCATCTGCCACATCACCTGGAAGCAATTCCCCATGACCGACCAGATGCAACTGATTGCGCAACTGATTGATATCCCGATCGTAGGGAGTCGCCGACAATAGCAATGCGTGCTCAACTCGCGGAACACTTCCTTTTGTTTCACGAAATCCTAAAGCTGCCGATAACACTCGGTTCCGATGGCTACTATTGAAATCATGTTTGAAATTATGGGCTTCATCTATCACAACCAGATTGAAGCTTGGAAGTACATAGTTCAGAGCCTCAGCATACTTATCTTTGACATTCTTGGGGGTAATGTGAGAAGTGGGAACTTTAAAAGCAGGGAGCAATCGATGAAGCTCTTCCAACTTGGCCTTCCAAGCGGATTCATCATCCTTGCTCAACGCTAAGCTGAACGCATGCATACCTACAAAGAAATCTGCGTAATAGCCAGTGGCCGCATGACGGATCAATTCCGTTAGACTACGACAACTTACCGCCGGTGCTGCGGACTTGCCATCTGGAGTCCGGATGCGATACTGGCTCACCATGACATTGTGTTTGCAGAAGCTGCGATACTCCCTTGCGTACCATTTTTCCTGCACATTGTTGCTGGGACAGATATACAGCACGCGCAATGCCGGATTAAAGTAGCGCATCAATGCTACCACGCCAAGGGCAATGTAGGTTTTGCCCATACCTACCTCATCAGCCAGATAACCGATCCCGATTTTGGAATTGGCAATCATGTTATAGAGGGCAACGGCTCCCTCCAGCTGCAGCTCGCCAAGATCGGCAAGGTTGTCATCATCTCCGGAGAAATCAAGAATACGACGGGCAGTAGCCAGATCTATCGGCTTGATATTCACTCAGTTGCTGCCTTTTTTCGATAAACCCTGAAAAACTGCTCTTCAAACCAGTTTAAGAACTGCGCTCGATCTTCGGGTTTTTCCTTGTCCAGAATAATCCAGCCTGCCTCTTTAATCTGCTTAATAGCTGATTCCACTTTCTGAAGACGATTTGAGACACCGAAATAGTCTTTGAACGATTCACTCAGATAGATTTCCTTGGCGCAAAGCAGAATGAGATAGGCCGTAACACGACTGATATCTGCGTTATCCCTGATGTTCTCCAGCAGGGTTGGCAAGCTGTCGACACCTTTACCAATCAGATAGTACTCTACTAAATTCTCATTATCTGCACTCAGTGCCTCATCCATTTTCCGTCGCAGCTGCCGAAAGGCATGGAACAGTTCCGCGTACTCACTGAAAAAACCCTCGGTCTGAGGTTCATCTCCAGCTATGGTCATATCCTCACCGAGTCCGGCCAACACAAGTTTGCGAATTTGGGCATTCATCAATAGTGGCTGGCGTCTTTCAGGTGACATCTCGGCATAGATCGCCAGAATCTGTTCTGGGGTCATTTCCGGTAATTCCAGTGGCTTGTGGGTCCAACCAGCTTGCTTCATTATGATCCAGTGAGCTGCAATTTTCTCATTGGAACGCTGGTTTATACCGCTCACCTTTACCAGTGAACCATTTTTGAGCAGGGCTTTCAGGGAAACCATGTCACCTTGATATTTTCCAGGTGTACCGGTAACTGCCCAGTTCTCAATTGCCAGACCACCTTCCGGATTATGAATATTAATGCAGTATCTTTTGTAGGGTTCAGTCATGCCTGTCAGGGTTTGCGTCCGCCAGTCATACAACAGGTCAATAACAGGCAAAGACCTGGTTTCTTCATTTTCTTCTCCGGGTGGCGTGTCAGATGGAAGCTCAAAATGGTCGAATGAATCAGAATCATCAATAACCTCCAGTAATGGGTTTTTGTTCTTTTGCTTGACAAAAAATCCCGCTTCAATATTTCCCAAGAAAGCCTTATGGGTGAAGTTCACCGAACCCACAAATATCCAGGACTGCTTTTTATTATAGAAATGGAAGAGTTTGGCATGCAGGCGCCGAAAATGTTGTCCCCCCAGACCAAGATTGTGGCTCACCGGCTCCGACCACTGCGCCCAATGAACATTGGGTTGTGCATCGATGTGGTTAAAATATTCGGGGTTGCAAATCGGCATATTTTCCTGGTTGATAGGAAGAAGGATATGAATTTCCCGGACACCAAGATCAAGGAATTGTTCATGGAGTGAATTGTGAGCATCCTCGGCAAAGTAGGGAGAAATAATCTCCAGCGTCCAGTTGCTGAAGTTGCCTAGCTTATCTTTGACTGCATTTTTCAGGAAACTCCGAAATCCACGGGGTTTGGCACTTTGGTTAATGCCATAATAAGCACCGAATTTCTTTAAACCCCTGGTTCCAGTCCTTGCTTTTGGATGTCTCAGGAACTGCAACAGGAGATCAAGAGCCGATGTCTCATCATTGATCATTAAATTGCGCTGCTCCTCAAGCCATTCGACATCTTCTCTCAGGCGTTTGATGAAATATGGATCAGCATCCTTCGCTCCAACTTCCCTCCAGTGAATGCCCTCGATATTGTCCCACCATCCTGCCTGTGTCAGGTTGTTGGAACCAGCACCCACGAGCAGACGGTCCTCACAGCTAATTTTGTCATAAACCAGAAGGAATAGAAGCTTGGGGTGAAAGGCGTTGTTGCCGCGGTGAACTCCGTGAAAAGGGTATTCCATAGCGGGAGAACAGCCGGGGTTTTCCCGTGAAATCTTCAAGTCATAAAACACTTCCAGCAGCAATCCAGAATCACGCAGAGCCTCTCGCACCTGAAATTGCTTGATAGCTGGATGGGAAGAAAGCTGGGTATTCCCGGGTAGCAATAGAGGAATGACCTCAAGCTCAAAGAAGTCGGGTTCAAAATTGAAGGTAGTGAAGACTGCCGCCTTGACCCGACGGTCGGCAATCAGCATCTTCAAGTGATCTGAAACTACCGCGTTGTCCATTGCAGTTGCAAACCCTGACTTGCTATACTGATGTATGATGCAATGAAATAGTCATAATCCCAGCGTTTTTCCAGATTGTCCTGATCCGGTAGTTCAGCGATTTCACTTGCCACTTTCACACGCAGTGTGATGCCATTTTCAAGTTCAACCCACGGGCAACCTCCACGAAGCTCCATAACTAACCGATTGAGATCAAGCACCTCCCTGACTGCCATCTCCTGATCATGAGTCTTCAAGGCCTGGAAAAATCTCTGCATAATATCCACACGCCGCGTACCCAAGAAGCCCCGCAAGTCTTCAAAACTGATGTTTTCATAGAGATGACGGAAACTGTATCTCCGCAGTTCCTTCGCTATGCTATCAATTCTTGCACCATCCTTCCGGCGGCAGTAGTTGAAAATGGTGTTGGCGGCGACCAGCACCCTTTCGATTCTTTCAATCTCGATCAGTCGCTGCTCCAGTTCAGAATCATTGCTGCGTGCCTTGATTTCTTCAATGAATCTGGAAATACCCGCAATATTCGTTTTTTCCTCTGCCATTGCCTGGGTTATTTCCCAGAGCTGCTGTTGCACCTGATTGTGCTGACCGCCTTTCATCAGGATATGCATGAGGTCATTCCGGGCAGTTTTTTCTCTTATCGCCTGATTGAAAATCTTGGAAAGTGGTTTCAGCTCTTCTCTGGTTACGGGCTTGTCCGAGCAATACAGGTCTATGAACCGCTGCGGCTGCCCAATCTTGTGTTCGATTCTCTCCAAAATCGCCTTGCTTGCGGAAGTCGGCTGCCGAATATCTCCTGTAATCAATCCGGCATCCCGCATGGCTGAGGAGTACAGTCCCCATAGCCCGTAACTGGCCTGGTCGCTGAGTATCTGAAACCTGGCATCTACCCCGAAACTGATCCTGGAGTGCTGTTCATTTATCCGTTTCTGGACCCGAGTAATGCCCATAATTCGATTATCGTTCCCGAGATACCGCAGATAGGCTGCCAGCTGTTCATAACGTAGAAAAGCATCCCGAACCTTGTTCTGCTGGTCTGCCGCTTCCGGTGGTTGCCCGTGCAGGTCATTCGACCATTTGAAACCCACCATGGCGACAGCAAAGTTACTTAACGAACCGGTAATGGTGGTGAGATTCCCTATGACCTGTCGTCCGAAGTGCGTCCATATCAATTCGAAACCCAGCGGATCTCTTGATCCTTTTGGTTTTGCCCGGTCGTCCAGAAGAGACAAGAAAGGCATGGTTTAAGCTTTACCTCCTCAGATGATTTTCTGTCTTCCCGTTAAAGATAGCAAAGATTGGTTTTTATTGGTAATGTCAAAATATGAGTTCACAAGTATTTCCAAAACCGGCCCCAGCTCCGCCGCTTCCAATGGAAGACTGGTTGGCCAATACTGACCGGTCAGAGGTGGGCCGCGAAGCCTTTTTTCGGGGGCGTGATCATGAATATGGTGTTTTCCAGAATGCCGTAACCAGACTGAGAAATGGTTGTGTTGGTGGCGGCACCATGATCTTTCAGGGTGCGCCGGGTGCGGGCAAGACCGCCTTCAAACTCGAATGCATGGAGGCCGTGCGCCTGCATTCGACGCCCGATGAGCCCTGGGTAGCGGTCTCCGTTAAACCCAATGCGCTCAATTCAGCACCCTCTGTCATCATAGCCATGATGGAGGCAGCCAAGCGGGAACTCGACCGACTGGACAGGGCATTTTCCGCTGATGAGTCCAACAGGACGCAGAAACTGAAGGAGGCTGGTGAATATATACTCAGCGGACTGAGGCAACTTGATGTAACTGTGAATGTCGGCGTGGCAGGGATTACCAAGCATGGAGAGTCGAGAAGCATCCAGCTTCAGCAAGGTCTTTCTGCCGAAAGGATGTTCAGTGATGCAGCTACTTATTTTGAAAACATATGTCTGGTAATTTTTGTCGATGAAGCCCAGAACACGCCTGTTTCAGAATCAGCAAAGGCTGTTATGGACTGCTTGCATGGCGGAACACAGGGCCTGTCGCTCATAGCTACTTTCTTCGGCCTGAGTGACACAGAACAAGTCCTGAGCATGTGCGGCCTAACCCGACTCGCCAGAGGTCGGGTAATCACACTGGATACTCTGTCATATGATGAAGCCACAAGTGCGGTACAAGGCGTGTTTGGTGCGTATGAGTTTAATGTCCAGGGCCAGGCAGAGTGGGTGGATGAACTGGCCCGACTCTCCCAGGGATGGCCCCAGCATATCAACTCAGTTGCGGTCGCTGCCGGGCAAATCATCCAGAAACATGGCAGCAATCTCCAGCCAAACCTGTTGCAGCAGGCCATCGAATTGGGTGAGGAAATGAAAGAAGAATACTTCTACTCCCGACTCAAGGCCTGCTCAGCACACCCCTGGATCTACAAGCAATTGGCTATAGAAGCAAAGAACAAAGACGGGGTTCTAAGTATGTTTGATGTTGAAGATCTTACTCAAACAATACGGGAGAGGAAAGGACAATCCACGGACGACTTTGTGACTAATGCCTTGCATGCTGGTGTGTTAATGGAGGTACAAAATCGACCAAAGGATTTTAAAATACCCATCCCGTCCTTTAGCGATTACTTACGGAAATTATCACTTGAGACGCCGACCGGCATGAACCATTGAGCTGAGATCAGTTGCATCGGAGCCGCTATCCTTCATTGCGAGTGATTAAAGCAGAAGATCTTTCTTTTGTAGATGTTGTACCCTCTTGCCACGACAAGAAAAAGACAAAGTAGATTCTCAGGATCATTGAGATGCTGGCATCACTCATGAAGCCTTACAGTTATATCCAGACTCCTATTCCATTGGGAAAAACTTGCTTGTAAGCTGTTTAGAGCGATTTTGTAACTTTGTGTATGGGCATACTTCACTCACCCTTTTGGTTCTATGCTAAGTCTTTTTTTGCCTCGCAATCGTCGGTTCCGCTGCCAATAATTTACGAAGCTCATCTGCCTTTGCCCAGGGAATTCCCGCAGCCTTGGCAGCAGCCCGGTCAATGACCTTGCGGGTAGCATCCTCTTCGTTGTGAGTGACCGTCAAGAGGACTTCATGCTTAACTTGCTCAAAGGCTTCGATAAGCACATCTAAGTTACATTGATTAGGGTTTGGCAACAGCACTTGGCGGAGTTGGGTATGTGACCAATTGGGAAAGGTCATAGTTCCACCAGAACGCATTTTCATCAATGGCAGCCAACCAAATACTGAGTTTAGCCAGACTGCAAATGCCTTCGCTTGGGCTTTAGTCTCGGTGACTATTGGGCAGAATGCAACACCCAGAGCGGGCTCTTCCGAATACAGGGCTGTCAATATTCCGCTCTGAGTGTTCATTCCTGTGGTTACCAAGCAGTGCCCAGCTTGGGAAAGATACTTCTCCGCAAGCCTTTCCTTACCAGGCTTCACCACCATTTCCTGTTCCGGCTCACCTTGGATTGTGTTGCGAAGCTTTGCCGATGCTGAATAAAATATTTTCATTCCAAAACTCTCCATGCATCTACGATGCGACGACCGGACGGACCTAGACCTTCGCCCACACCAGCCATATATCTTTTCCTGACTTGCCTAGTGTGCCCGACGGAATGCGTCTGCAATCCTTTGTCCTCCCGGTCCAATGCTGCGGCGATGGGGGGGGGGGGGGAGTAAAAGTTTCAGAAAGGTGCTTGAAAGAACTCCACCGTTAAAGTTCGCTCCCACCTCCCCTTTCTTCTTCCGAACACCTTGCC
>JAPORB010000180.1 GCA_026710425.1 Gammaproteobacteria bacterium | reverse complement strand
AGAGAATTTCGTAACCTGGAGAATGGTCAGCACCATCAGACTGGTCATCAACCACCATAAGAGGATGCTCAGAACCGACTAATGAATGTATCTGCTCCAGAGCCTTTCCGATTCGACTACCGACTGTAAATTTGCTCCAAGTAGTGGAATTAAACCGGCAGTTACGGGAAAATACGCACTCTTAAAAACCAGTTGTTTACAATCTACCCCAAACACCAGAATCGGCACTGCTTCTCACACTTTGCCGTTAACCCGGACCCGGACATCAGAGTCAAGCTCTTGCCCAGTGACCAACCAATGAACTTCATAGCATCCTGCGTAGAATAAGCGTATGAAATTACCCACAGGACTGATGTAATGACTGATGTTGTATCCCGTAGAGATTGCGCCAATGCCATTCGCGCCCTGAGCATGGATGCGGTGCAAAAAGCCAACTCAGGACACCCCGGGGCACCCATGGGTATGGCCGACATCGCCGAGGTGCTGTGGCGGGATCATCTAAGTCACAATCCCGCCAATCCCCGCTGGTTCAACAGGGACCGCTTCGTGCTGTCCAATGGCCATGGGTCAATGCTGATCTACTCCTTGTTGCATCTGACTGGTTATGACCTGCCACTGTCAGAACTGCAGAACTTCCGTCAATTGCATTCTGCCACTCCGGGTCATCCCGAATATGGCGATACGCCCGGTGTTGAAACTACCACTGGTCCTCTAGGCCAAGGGCTGGCCAACGGAGTGGGCATGGCAATTGCGGAAAAAACCCTCGGGGCACAGTTCAATCGGGAAGGTCATACTATCGTTGACCACTATACCTATGTTTTTGCCGGAGATGGTTGCCTTATGGAAGGCATTTCCCATGAAGTATGCTCTCTCGCCGGCACACTGAAACTGGGTAAACTAATTGTGATTTACGATGACAATGGTATTTCCATTGATGGTCAGGTGGAACAATGGTTTTCAGATGACACTATCATGCGTTTCGAGGCCTACGGTTGGCAAGTTCTGCAAGCAGATGGTCATGATCCCGAGGCCATCGGTTCGGCCATTGAGACTGCTCAGGCTGAGTCAGAACGCCCCACTCTCATCAGTTGCCGTACTGTGATCGGTTTCGGTTCCCCCAACAAGGCCGGCACAGCTGCTACTCACGGGGCTCCGCTGGGTGAGGAAGAGGTAGCTGCGGTCAGAACAGAACTCAGCTGGTCCCATGCACCCTTTGTAATACCCGAAGCAATTAGGCAGGCTTGGAACTGCACTGAGAAAGGCTCGATGGCTGAGGCGGTCTGGAAGAAAAAGCTGCTGCAGTATGAAGCAGCATATCCCAAGTTGGCCGTGGAGTTTACGCGCCGAATCAATAGTCAGCTCCCCGATTGTTTCTCTGGAGAGGCTGATGCGTTTATCAAGCAATGTCAGCACAGCGATGGCAACCTTGCCTCTCGCAAGGCATCCCAACAATGTATCGAAGCCTATGCAGCTGTGTTGCCTGAGTTGATCGGTGGCAGTGCCGATCTCACCGGCTCCAATCTCACTACCTGGTCTGGAAGTAAGCCTGTAAGCCAGGCGACCGACGGCAATTACATTTATTTTGGCGTTCGCGAGTTTGGCATGTCAGCCATTGCCACTGGCTTGGCCTTACATGGGGGTTTCATTCCCTACACTGCAACATTTCTCATCTTTATGGAGTACGCACGAAATGCTGTGCGCATGGCGGCACTGATGGGGCAGCGCAGCATCTTTGTCTATACCCATGATTCAATCGGTCAGGGAGAAGACGGCCCGACCCATCAGCCCGTGGAACAACTGACAACCTTGCGCATCACGCCCAACATGTCCCTTTGGCGCCCTGCAGACAATGTTGAGACTGCCGTAGCCTGGAAGTCAGCTATTGAGCGCAGCGAGGGACCCACTTCTCTAGTATTCTCGCGCCAGAGCCTGCCCCATCTGCAGCGCACTGACGAGCAGATGTCCAACATCGCTCGCGGAGGCTATATCATGCGGGACTGTGAAGGAGAACCTCAGCTGGTCATCATTGCCACCGGGTCCGAGTTGAGTATCTGTCTGGAGGCTGGCACCACACTCAATGGCGAGGGCCTCCAGACTCGAGTAGTGTCCATCCCTAGTGTGGACGTGTTTGAAGCACAGGATCAAGTTTATAGGGACAGCGTGTTGCCTCCCGGCGTGCGGCGGCGATTAGCAGTGGAATGTGGTGCCTCCGACTTCTGGTACAAGCTTGTCGGCCTTGATGGCAAAGTGCTGGGTCTGCGCCGATTCGGTGCATCAGCACCCGGTGAGGTGCTGATGCAACATTTTGGTTTTACTGCTGAGAATGTTATTGCCCTCGCCCGCTCTTTTGACTACCACTCCTGTTAAATGAACTGATTCGTAAACTCATTCTCATTATGGCTTATCGGATTGCAATCAATGGCTATGGCCGTATTGGTCGTTGTATTCTGCGCGCATTTTACGAACAGAAAGAACGTAATACGAGAGTTACCCAAAGACAAAATCCAGTAACCAATGAGTTGGAGTGGAACCACACTGAAGTTACCGATTGTGGAAACTATGGTCCAGAATCAATCAGAGCCCCAAGTGTTGAACAGACTATTAAAGCAGCTGAGACAACAGATGACCAACCGCATCAGACAACCAGTGCGGATGATCTACATTTTACGGCCATCAATGACTTGGCGGACATGCAAACCCTTGCCCATCTAACTCGATATGACTCTACCCATGGTCGATTTCCGGGTACGGTGCAATTAACCGATCAGCACCTCAGAGTCAACGGCGATGAAATTGCGGTTTTTCAGGAGCCTGGACTGGACCGACTGCCTTGGCAGGAACAAGACATCGACCTGGTATTGGAGTGCAGTGGTGCTTTTGGCGATCGGGCCGGTGCCCGACAACATATAAGTCAAGGAGCGGCTCGAGTCCTTTTTTCACAGCCTGCCGAGAGCGATGTGGATGCCACTATCGTCTATGGTATTAATCATCATGCTCTGCAAGCGACGGACACCATTATTTCCGGTGCCTCCTGCACCACCAACTGCGTTGTGCCCGTGCTAAAAGCTATGGATGAAAGCTTTGGCATTGTCTCAGGAGTCATAACTACCATTCACTCGGCCATGAATGATCAGCCAGTCATTGACAGCTACCATAATGCCGATCTGCGCAAGACCCGCAGTGCCATGCAATCCATCATTCCAGTCGATACCGGACTGGCCCGCGGCATAGAACGAATTCTCCCGGAAATGCAGGGTCTGTTGCAGGCACAGGCTATCCGCGTGCCCACAGTGAATGTCTCGGTCATGGACCTGACAATAAGCCTAAAAAGTCCCTGCTCTGTTGCTGAGGTAAACACTGCATTGACCGACTACAGTGACGCATTTCCTGCCAATGTGCTTGGGGTAAGCAGGGAACCGCTGGCTTCCTGTGATTACAATCACGACTTGCGCTCGGGTATCGTCGATCTCAACCAGACCCGAGTAGCACCCGCTAATCTGGTCAAGTTACTGGTGTGGTTTGATAACGAATGGGCCTATGCCAACCGCATGCTGGATGTGGCTAGACACTTGAGTCAACTGGACTGACTAAATTCTGGTTGCGGGTCAGAAAAGTATGAGCTATCGACGCATGAGTGAATTGGATCTCCATGGCAAACGGGTCCTGATTCGTGAGGATTTGAACGTGGTTATCAAGGAAGGAAAGGTAGTGAACGACACCCGCCTTCGCGCTGCTTTACCCACCATTGAAGAGGCTCTGGATACAGCCGAGCAGGTCATCCTGATGTCCCACCTTGGTCGCCCCGAGGAGGGCGTACCCATTAGCCAGCAGCCAGAATTTTCTATGCAGCCTGTCGCTGACCATCTCACCGATCTACTGGATCGGCAGGTGCCGATGGTGGCAAATTATCGACAAAACCACGCAACTGTAGCAAAGGCTGGCAAGCTGATCATGCTGGAAAATGTGCGCTTGAATGAAGGTGAGAAACATAATGATGAGCCTCTTGCACAGGACTACGCCAAACTGTGCGAAGTGTTTGTGATGGATGCCTTTGGTACCGCCCACCGGGCCCAAGCCAGTACCCATGGTGTAGCCCGGTTTGCCTCCGAAGCCTGTGCCGGGCCGCTACTGGCGAAAGAACTAGATTCCCTTGACCGCTTGCTGGCCAATCCAGAGCGTCCACTGCTGGCCATCGTTGGGGGAGCCAAGGTGTCCAACAAGCTTAAACTGCTTAGCCGCCTTTCCGGCATCGTTGATCAACTTATTGTGGGTGGCGGTATCGCCAATACTTTCCTGCTGGCCAGCGGAGTCCAAATAGGTGCTTCCCTCTGTGAACCGGAGCTGATAGACACGGCACAGCAATTGATGGAGAAAACCTCCATTCCATTACCTCAGGATGTGGTGGTTGCAACAGAGTTTGATGCGACTGCCGTAGGCCGTGTCAAGTCTATTGGTGAATTAGCCAAGAATGACAAGATTCTGGATATCGGACCAAAGACAGCTAAGGCGTTGAGTGGCATAATTGCTGACATGCGTACCATTCTCTGGAACGGGCCGGTAGGTGTTTTCGAATTCGATAACTTTGCACATGGAACCAAGCAGATTGCCGAGGCGGTCGCTGCCAATACCGGGTTCTCGATAGCTGGTGGGGGTGAAACGATTGCTGCCATTGACAAATTCGGGGTTACCGACAAGCTTTCTTATATCTCCACAGGAGGAGGTGCATTTCTGGAATATGTGCAGGGAAACGAATTGCCAGCCGTAGCAATGCTAAGACTGCGAGCTTAAACATCAGGTCAGTGATAAGAGTCAGTTTACAAAAAATGATGGTCTGGTTTTTTGTTTTGTTTCGGTATATTGAACTTTATGTGGGTCTTCCAGAGATAAAATGGATGAATCAAAGCTGATATTAATGCCTCACTAAGCTCTATATGGATTTAATCATTGCCGGTATCACCAGCCACAACCAAACATTAATCCAACAACGAAACTCCGGGTGAATTTCCCGGTAATGAGGTAACCAAATGGCACTTATAAGTCTGAGACAACTGCTCGACCATGCGGCCGAGAATAACTATGGAGTCCCCGCCTTTAATGTGAATAATCTGGAACAGGTGCGCGCCATCATGGAGGGTGCCAACGAGGTCAACAGTCCAGTCATCCTGCAGGCCTCCGCAGGTGCCCGCAAGTACGCCGGATCCAGATTCCTAAGACACCTGATTCAGGCAGCCATTGAGGAGTTTCCTCACATTCCGATAGTCATGCATCAAGACCACGGAGTATCACCGGCAGTCTGTCAACGCTCCATCCAACTGGGTTTCTCCTCAGTCATGATGGATGGCTCACTGGCGGAGGATGGCAAAACCCCAACCGACTTCGACTATAATGTTCGCGTCACCCGGCTGGCTGTAGATATGGCCCATGCCTGCGGCGTTTCTGTTGAAGGAGAAATTGGTTGCCTCGGCTCACTTGAAACAGGAATGGCCGGAGAAGAGGACGGAATTGGTGCCGAAGGCAAACTAACTATGGACCAGCTGCTCACCGACCCACAGGAAGCGACCGATTTTGTGGAAGCCACTGGCGTAGATGCCTTGGCTATTGCTGTGGGAACCAGCCATGGAGCATACAAGTTCAGCCGACCACCCACCGGAGACATCCTGGCCATTGATCGCATCAAGGAAATTAATAACAGACTCCCCGACACACACCTAGTAATGCATGGCTCTTCATCGGTACCCCAAGAATGGCTGGCGGTGATCAACGAGTTCGGTGGAGAGATTTCAGAGACGTACGGAGTGCCAGTAGAGGAGATCCAAGAAGGCATTCGTCACGGAGTACGCAAGGTCAACATCGATACCGACCTGCGGCTCGCTTCAACTGGCGCAATTCGCCGCTTCCTAGCCAATAACAAGGCGGAGTTCGATCCCCGTAAATTCCTAACTCCGACCATTGAGGCTATGAAGGACGTGGTGAAAGCCCGGCTTGAGGCATTTGGCACAGCTGGTCAAATTTCCAACATTGGCAAGGTGTTCAGCCTCGAAGAGATGTCCCATCACTATCAAAAGGCCGCCTGATCAGGTATTGACTGAGCCAATAGCAGGCCTTTTGACTGGATGGCCCGAATAAGGCGTGCATGTTTACCCGAGAAGAGGCCAGTTCCCTCCGCCAGCAGCTGCCACCGATGAATTTCGGGCAAACGACTGTTCGGTTCGACTTGCTCACCCGCTACAGAACTCACTATCGCCTCTTCTTCCCATGTCACCCTTCACCGACCAATACCTGCCCCAGTGAAGAGGCGCATGCGGGCACCACAGAACATCAATCGGTCGATCATCACATTGGGCTTCTCCACTATGCAGACTATGATCTGGTATGCCAGTACTTTGTTTCGTCGCAGACCCAACCTCAGGGGACCTGGTTTCTACTGCATGGTTACTTCGATCATACGGGTCTCTATGGACCTCTGATTGAGCATGGCCTGCGCTCAGGTTTTGGAGTAGTAATTTTTGATCTGCCCGGTCATGGTCTGTCCACTGGCTCACAGGCCAGCATTAACTCATTCCGGGAATACCTTGAGTCATTACGCATATGTTTTTCTGCGGCAGCTGGTCAACTGGCACAACCATGGTCACTGATTGGCCAAAGCACCGGGGCCGCCATCATTCTGGAAGGACTACTTGATCAGCCGCAGGGTCTGCCGGAAAAGGACATTCTTAATCAACTGGTTCTATTGTGTCCACTGGTTTACCCTGCCCAATGGTGCTGGTCCAAACTTGGTTACAGCCTATTGCGCCATTTTGTACCATCAGTTCCACGTCGCTTTTCGAACAACAGCCACGACAAGACATTTCTGCGGTTTCTGCGCCAAGTAGACAGTCTGCAAAGCCAGCAACTACCGGTAAGCTGGATCACGGCCATGATTGATTATCAGCGACGCTTTGATATGGCTCAGCGCAACAATCGACCCATTCATATTATTCAGGGCACTGGAGACACCACCGTGGATTGGAAGCGCAACATAAGGCTAATCCAGGACAAGTTTCCTGCCACCAGCACCATATTGATTCCCAACGCTCATCACCATCTTGTTAATGAGGCCGGTCCTTACCGGCAACAGGTTTTTACAGAAATTAACCGCATACTTGGCTGTTGAGACGCCTACTGAGCATCGTTACGATCTTGTGCGATGGGTAGATTGGCAACAAGTGCTTTCAACTAATCGTCAGTCATATATTACTCTTTCGTCGATTCCTTGCGTCAAAAAAACCTCTGGTTGGAAATGGCATAGCGAAAATCCGCATGCAAATAAAGACACACTACTGTTTCGTGACTATCATCTTCAGCAAGATGACTGCACCCGGTCACCAGAGTGAGTCAGCAATTGACTCCCGAATCACTAGAATTCGATTCTGGTCGATTTGAGGCTGATGTGCGCTCTCAGATTATTTTATTATGAGTTGTGATCTCTGATCCTGTCTGGAATCGCCGACAATGGTGATCCATATTACTAAAAAATATATTAAAAGTTATACATATCAACTCAAAGATATTCTGGCTCCCCTTCGAATTGGTTAAAATTCGTTTATTCTGCTCCATTTTGAAAAATATTCGAGTAAAGCCAGCCATGCCTTATGTAAACAAGCGGCAACTCAAATTTGGCCTGCTGACGACTGTTGATAGCAAACTTGATCCAAAATCCCGCAACGATCTTCCGAAGAATGTTGCAGGTTTTGTAATATTTTTACATTGTAAACCCACATCATTTTTTCAATATAATATAAACGTTTATTTGTTAATTTTTACATGCTCTCCGTCCTAGTGTCAAGTCAATGGATATTTGTCGCATAGATGGCATCATTCATATGCTCT
>JAPORB010000196.1 GCA_026710425.1 Gammaproteobacteria bacterium | reverse complement strand
TAACCACTTTATCCATGCCATCGATAAGGCACTCCACAATCAACGCATGACCAATCGACACCTCAAGAATATTCGGAATCTGCAAAAACCGGCGCAGATTCTTTAGGTCCAGATCATGTCCTGCATTTACACCTAGACCAACTTCCTGGGCAGCCAAGGCGGTTGCTTGATATTTTTCAAAAGTCGAGTATTCGGCTTCCAAGTCAAAATGATTGGCAAATTCCTCGGTATACAACTCAACACGGTCAGTACCAATTTTTTGCACTTCTGCCACCAAATCCTGCTTTGGGTCAAGGAACAGACTGCTCCGAATGCCGTAATCTTTAAGACACTTGATTGCAGAGATTAGCAATTGGTGATTTTTTACCACGTCCCAACCATGATCGGAAGTAAGCTGACTTGGCTCATCCGGCACCAGAGTGCACTGGGCCGGTTTCACTTCAGAGACAAGTTTCATAAACTCCTGGCTGGGGTAGCCTTCAATATTGAATTCTACATCGGGGTAAAGGTTCAGAAAATCAGCCAGATCATAGACATCCTGACGGGTAACATGGCGTTCATCGGGTCGTGGATGAACAGTAATCCCCTTTACTCCAAGGTTCAAAAATCGCTGGGCAAAAGACACAAGATTCGGGAAATCACGTCCTCTGGAATTGCGAAGTAGAGCCACCTTGTTGAGATTTACACTCAGTACTGTCATTCACACACTCCTACCAGAATGGCACATTCAATTGCTACCATGGACTTGTTCATTGATTCAGAAAGTCGGCAACCACCCGATGCAAAGTCCGAGGCTTTTCAGCATGAACCCAGTGACCAGCACCCGTAATTATCTTGATCTCTGCTGAGGGAAACTGATTCAGTATCTCGTTCTTATGCTGAGGCTTTATGTAATCGGAGTTGCCTCCTTTGATGAACAAACATGGTCCATCAAACGGTTTACCCGGCGAGGACCACGACCGCAAATTTTGGTAACTCGACTCAATGGCATCAAGATTTAACCGCCACTGATAGCCACTAACGCCCCGTCGATTTCGCACTAGATTTGTTAACAAAAACTGGCGCGTGCTGGAATCCTCAATAACCTTCCCGAGTTGTATGTCAGCCTCACCCCTGGACGACAGACTGGCCAAGTCAAGGCTGCGCAGACCACTGATGATTCGCTGATGACCATCGGCACTTTGGGTATAGCCTGCCGGGGCTATATCTACCACCACAAGTCGATTGACCAAATGTGGGGTTTCAAGTGCCAGCTGCATGGCAACTTTGCCACCCATGGAATGCCCGAGTATGGCACACTGCCCCAGTCCCTGTTGTGCCATGAATTGCCTGATATCCTCAGCCATGACCGGATAATTCAGTAAGTTGCTGTGGGGTGAATCTCCATGGTTGCGCAAGTCAAGTCCGAACACAGCATGGTTACTTGCCAAGTGTCTGTTATGCCAGCCCCAGTTGGTATGGCTACCGAACAGTCCGTGCAATACAAGCAGAGCAGGCCCGCTATCCGAATATTGTCTGAATGCCAGCCTTACAGCATCGGAATCAGTCAAGAGTTTTCAGCACAGCCAGCACATCATCGTGGTGGCTCTTAGTTTTCACTTTGTCCATGATATGCACCAGTTTTCCTTGCTTGTTGATGATGAAGGTGGTGCGCAAGATACCCATGGATTCCCTGCCCATGAATTTTTTGAGGCCCCAAACTCCGTATTTATCAGCTACGGCATGATCCTCATCAGAAAGCAGGGTGAAATTCAGCGATTCCTTATCTGTAAACTTTTGCAGGCGACCCACAGGATCGGGACTGATACCCAGTGCCACAGCATCTTGCCGGGTCAGGGAAGGTTTACTATCTCGCAAGCCACAAGCCTGTACAGTGCAGCCAGGGGTCATGGCCTTGGGATAAAAGTAAAGAACCACATGCTTCTGCCCCTTGAAGTCCTTGAGACTGATCTTTTTCCCGGATTGATCCGGCAAGCTGAAGGCCGGTGCGTTTTTGCCAATGCTGAGAGTCGTCATGTTATTGCTTGCCTCTTTTTTGCTATTTAAACAAGATAGCTTATAAATTTATGAAATATGTCAAGCGAAAATATGTATTGTCATGCCTTAAGCAGCAGAGGTTATAAACATCAGAGTATTAGTTTCACAACCGCATAAAGTAGAGAACGAAAACGACAAATTCTGAAGCCTAATACATGTAAAGGACAGCCGCTGACTGATTACGCTTAACAAGCTGAAATGAGTATAGTATTATAGCATCATGATTTCATTAAATAATTCCAAGCCTCAATCAGCAGATATTGAATCTCCAGAATCCATTGTTGTCCTGACTGGTGCTGGGATTTCTGCTGAATCAGGGATACCTACTTTTCGCGACGAAAACGGGATGTGGGAAAATCATCGTATTGAAGATGTAGCCTACCCTGAGGGTTTCAGGCGCAACCCAGAATTGGTGCATAAATTCTACAATGAGCGCCGTCACAAATTACTCTCCGGTGACATTCAGCCTAATCCTGCTCATAAGGCACTGGCCAGATTCGAGCAGGACTTTTCCGGTGAATTTTTGCTGGTTACCCAGAACGTCGATAATCTGCATGAAGTGGCCGGAAGCCAGAATATCCTGCATATGCACGGCAATCTGCTGAGTATGCGTTGCGTTGAAACCGGCAGGGCCTTTGAAATTAACGAGGACATTGGTACTGGCACCATCTGCGAGTGCTGCGACTCTGCGGGTAATCTTCGCCCGGATGTGGTCTGGTTCTACGAAATGCCTTATTTTATGGATCAGATTAGCGAGGCATTGAAGCATTGTGACTTGTTCATTGCAATCGGCACATCAGGCAATGTATACCCTGCCGCAGATTTCTATATGACTGCCAAGGCGCAGAATGCTACAACTGTTGAAATCAACCTTAAATCTACCAATTCAAATTTCGATACATACATCACAGATCGGGCTTCCTCAGCAGTGCCAATGTTTTTCAACAAGCTGTTGCTAAATTGACGGCTGAAAACCGTAAAAATTCACTCAAGCTCTGCCGGCGTAAATTTGTAGTAGACGGCAGGCTTCTGAATGATATCTTTTTCATCGGTCTGGCTGCTGTTCACACATACAATTCATGCGCTGACCTACCATCGAATGAATCTCTGAGCGGTAAAGAAGCAAGTTCAGACCGAGTGCCATCAAATGTTTGCTCGGTGCCATCACTACCAAAGCCGCTCATTCCGTGCCAAATGAGGTGAGGAAAGAATGATAAAACGGATCGTAAAAATACTGGCTGGCGCATTCATTACCCTAGCCTTGCTAACACTGGTAGCCTATGTAGCCACTGGCCCACAGGATCCCGCAGCCGACTCCAGTAGTGCTGACTGGTTACAAGCCGGACCCTTCCGAATTGCAAGCCGTGACTATCGTTTCGTTGATGAATCCAGGCCCACTGCAGAAAATCGCGGTGTGCCCAGCCAGCCAAGTCGCACTCTTATCACCACCTTGTGGTATCCCGAGAACGGACCCAATGAAATGCCCCTAGTGGTTCACAGTCACGGCATATTGTCCGAGCGCACCGAGCTTGACTACCTGGCTGAGTCCCTTGCCAGCCGGGGATATGTGGTTGCAGCCGCCAATTATCCACTTACCTCGGGAGAGGCTGTCGGTGGTGCCAATGCCGTTGATGTGGTGAATCAACCAGCCGATATCAGCTTCCTTATGGATTCAATTCTGGCTTTGGAAGGTAACGACAAGCCTTTCGAAGGCACCATTGATCCCAACAAAATCGGACTGACTGGCTATTCACTGGGTGGGCTGACTACGTTTCTCGCCACCTATCATCAACGCTGGCGCGAGCCGCGAGTCTCTGCTGCCGTCGCCATAGCGGCTCCCTCCGCAGCGTTTTCTCCAGACTTTTTCAGTAACTCAGATGTTCCTATGCTGGCTGTTGCAGGCACTGCCGATGCAGTTATCGAATACCGCTACAATGCCGCTGATCTGCCCCAGCGTGCTCCCAAGCTGAACTTGGTGACCATTGAAGGCGGAACTCATCTCGGCTTTGCCCGTATCGCAGAACCCTACATGCGCTGGATGGAGAATCCGGATAATCTGGCTTGTGCAGCCTTGCTCGAAACAGTAGATGAAGAGCCAGAGGAAATTGTAAATATACTGGGTACCAAAGCAGAGGGAATTGAAGCGGATCGAGAGATACCAACAATATGCGATTATGGTATACCCAAGGGAATTCATCCCGGCAGACAACAGATGATAGCCCAGATTGCTACTGTCAGTTTTCTTGAATCGATTTTCAATTCCGACCTTCATAAACGCGAGGATGCCCACCACCAGCTTTCAACTGTACTAGCGAATGATTTTGCAGAGGTTACCTACGCCGATTAACCCTCGTTCTGAAAGGGTTTTGCTCAGACATTAAACAACGAATTTCAGGATTTGCGGCGATAGGCACTGCTGATCGCTGCAAGCTTGCAGCTGTAACTGGACTCGAACACAATTGGCCGAACCAGTGCTTTGTGATTGACCCAGCAATTCGGCCCTAATTTCGATTTGCCCTTGGTAGATTGCAGTCGACTCAGGGGATCCTGATCCCGCTATTGGCAAATTAAGCTCAGCATGTGGTGAGGGATAGTGCACGCTACCAAGAGACCATACCTTGTCCTCCGGATCCAGCTTAATTGCCAAGCTGGTGAAGACTGATTCAACAGCAGTTGGGGCAACAAGATGCCAGGGCGCAGTGCAGTTTATTTTCACAGTGAGATTGGTGATCTGACCATCTCTATCAGCCTGCTTGTTTACCGCAATACGCACCAGTCCCCCTGCTGCAAATTGTACAGATGCCCGGGACCCTGACTCTATCCGCGTCAGCAATCGCAATAGACTGCTATAACTTAATGCATTGGTGTTGATATCAGCCGCCAGTTTAGATAGACAGACTTGTACTATGCGCTTATAACGCTTGTCCCGCATTGGATCATCTAGCAGGGCACTCCGATCTGCCAGTTCCCATAGATCAAATAATGACAAGCCCACAGCGGATAACATCGCATCATCAGTTGCGCTGGTGGATCTCAGTAGTTCGGGGCCTGTTTGGTGAGTCGGACCAGAGTAAAATGCAGTCAGCGGCTCATCATAAAAATCCTGGATCATCACCTCGGCCAGTTCGGCAGCATGTTTGAGCCAATGCAATTCTGTGGTTGCATCAAACAGTGCTATCAATCCCTGAATCAGATTACCATAGTCCTCAAGCTGGGCCGGTATGGAGACCTTCCCATTCAGATAAATTCGCCACAGACGACCATCGGACCGACGATTGTGCGTCATCATAACTGTCACAGCACGGCGGGCGGCATCAAGATATCCGGGGATATGTAACACCTCGGCACTATGCACTAGAGCAGTAGCCATGGCAGCACACCAGGCAACAATCAGCTTGTCATCCCGTAGCGGATGGACGCGCTCTTCCCTAGCCTCATACAATCTCAACAGAGCGTTATCAATCCTGGCTACTACATCTTCTGCATGGCGCGTTGAAATTGCCTCCAGCGGTTTATCCAGATTGAGGATTGTGGCACCTTCGAAATTGCCGCCACTGGTAACCCTGAAGATCTTGATGAAGAATCGCGCATCCTGCTCTCCAAGTAGCTCTTTAAATTGAATCGGATCCCACAGGAAGAATGTCCCCTCCCTACCTTCACTGTCCGCATCGGTGGCAGAATAAAAACCTCCCTCATCCAGTTGCATGTCTCGCAGCACATAATCGAACAACCGAATCGCTATCCGCCTGAATGTGGCATTACCGGTAATACGAAAGCCATCCGTATAAAGCATGCCCAACTGTGACTGGTTATAAAGCATTTTTTCGAAATGAGGCACCAGCCACTCCTCATCCACACTATAGCGATGGAAACCACCACCTACCTGGTCATGAATACCACCATTCCCCATACCAGTTAAGGCCCTGTTGAGGTATCCTGCGGCCACCTCATCTTGTTGCCGGATCACCTGATCCAGCACAAGCATCAGCAGAGGTTCCTGAGGGAATTTTGGAGCACCTGCCATGCCACCATAGGTAGTATCTTCCCGCTGATACAACGACTTCAGAACATCACTTTGCACATTCGCAGAGACAGTCTGCCGATTTTGCTCAGAGGTTAGAAGTCTTCCGATAGTTTCATGCACGCCCTTAGCACCTGATTCCACTTCACTGCGCTTTTCCTGCCATGCCTCCACTATGTTTTCAAGCAGATCAATGAAACTTGTGGCGGGAAAGTAGGTAGCACCAAAGAAGGGTTTACCATCCTGCAGCAAAAAATTCGACATGGGCCAACCTCCATGACCAGATATAAGCTGCACTCCCGTCATATAGTAATCGTCGATGTCCGGATATTGCTCCCTGTCCATTTTGATACTGATAAAGTGCCGATTGAGCAGTTTCGCCACCTGCACATTGTCAAAACTCTCGACCTCCATCACATGGCACCAGTGACAAGTAGAGTATCCAATGGAAAGAAAAAGGGGTTTATTCTCCATTCGGGCAACTTTGAAGGCTTCATTTCCCCAAGGATACCAGTTCACCGGATTATGGGCATGTTGAAGTAGATAGGGGGAGTCTTCCAATATCAAACGATTAATGAACACTGCCGATCCATCTTCATTCAGATGCTCGGTACGCTTGTCATAGGTGTCGGCTTTAGCCAGTTCTGCCCTGCGCAAGCTCCATTCCAGGTTTTCATGCCCGGACTTATCAATCTGATTCGAATCTTCCATAGTAAGCAATGTAGATGTAATGATTAGATTCTGCGGTCTTCTGAGGTTAAAAGTAATTGGCAGAACCAACACTTAAACTAAATATCTAAACCAACTTTTGCTATGCTGCTTGGTAAGGTCTTCAACCCAGATCAAAGAAGTAACTTGGACAGATTTATATGATGCCTAAATACTGTCATGCTTTGGCCATAAAGACACCAACTAACTTTGTCATTCATGATATCCATCCATAGTCATATTTCATTAGTACAGTAACATTTCTTATCACTCAGATTATAAATTAAGCTAATACAATATTGGTATCCATCATCTATTTTTCACACTTACTAATAACATAGAGAATCAAATACTCTAATCAACCAGTAGAGAAAATCAGTGGAATTTAAAGCAATATTTGGCTAACCGCAGGCTAGTGTCATGTCACACAATAAATGAAATGAAGATATATCAGATCGAAATGTCAAACTAATTTACATGGAAATTTTTGCTAACCTGAAACGTTTGGAATCATAGGAGTATTACTTATTAGTTGTTCATTTCAGATGGTGTTTCAATCGGCAACTTCTTCAAATATTCGCCGAAGGATGGAATAGGAATCACATAGTGCTTTACAATATCCTTTGACTCCATTAAAAAACCAGCATACAAGGCATTAATTATAAATTCATCCACGGATAGACCTTTTTCATCACATGTTTCTCTAGTAAGTTTACTTATCTCAGGTCGGCCAAGTACTCCACCTCTTTCTCGCGCTGCCAAGGCCAATTCCTTGTATATCCAGAGATCTTCCGAGCATGCCTTGAGACGGGAGAAATAGTATTGCTCTTTCTTTTCCTTCCCCCCAATTCCAGTGCCTACGGCAGCAGATCTGATTGAAGGCTGCCACCATGATCCCGAATGATTTGTCCGGCAGCCACCGCAACAGAGTTGATATGTTGAGGCCATCCCTGAGATAAACTGGCCAACTCATCGATCCATGTCGCCTGGTCTGGGCCGTTGAAATTATAAGCATCAAAGATACCCTGTATCGCATTCGCAGCTTCCTCATGTGACATGGTCTCCAGTGTAACGACCCGATCTCTGGCAAGTCTGGATAGACCACATTACCGCAGGACCTCTTCTGTATCACTCAAACCTAAAAAA
>JAPORB010000138.1 GCA_026710425.1 Gammaproteobacteria bacterium | reverse complement strand
GACAGCTGATTTATTAAAAAATTAGTTAATATTCAGCAAGATAAGACCTACTTACCCACGGAAGTTAAGTTTAGTCAAGAGTCTATCTAGCCACCTCTGTTCTACCTGGCCAAATGCCTTGGCCATGCCAACTTTTTCTGCTAACGACCCTTGTCCCTGAGTTCATGGCATATAAGGGATCATATTCAAAATCATGGCATGATAGTAGGCTTTATTCCAGATTATGGGTCAATCTCAGATGCCAGCAATATCTGGGCATTGGTAACAGTTCAATACTGAAGCCTGTCTTGCTACACCGAAACATTTTGCCATGCGGATTTTAACTACCTAATTTCCAACCATTCTCAGATCTACTGTGATTTTACACCTCATTGAATCAGTTTAAGTACATCACGCTCTAGTACTGCTACAACCAGAAATAATGGATTAATTGAATTCTATTTATAATAAATAATTGATTTAATTATATATTTTTTAATTAATCCCACTTTTTCCCGAGGCTAAAAATCTGCCACTCAAGGATTTGGGCCAAGATAACGATATACGAACATAAGGTAGCTGTTTCTTCGAACTCGCATTATCTGGGGGGTGATATGGCTATAAAAAGACAACAATGGGAAGAAAAGATGGAAAACATGGCCGGTCCAGCAGATCTGCCAGCCGAGCTGGCAGAGGAGACAGAGATTGCGGTTGAGCCTCAGGTTCAGCCCAAGGCGCATTTCACTGCCCTGCGGCGCCGTATTGAGGAGCGACGGGAGAAAAAACGCATAGATTCCGAGTTCAGCTGGGACGATGTCGACAAATTGTCCGGCTTTTGAATGCTTTAGCTGAAAGTCTGCTAGCCGGGGAGATGCAGGTCAGTCTTGCCCCTTGCTGCAAGGCCAGCCCTCCTAACGGGACAAAAGCTGCTCGAGTTCAGCCAAGGGACTTGGCAGCATGAGGTCCGTTGAAAATCTGAATTAAGCACTATGCCACAGGGATTATTGCTAGTATGATATAACCCTGACTTCTAGTTGGGGATTCATATGACCTACTGTGTAGCCATTTCCGTAGATGCTGGCATGGTATTCTGCTCGGACTCCCTCACCAATGCTGGTGTGGATCAGGTATCAACCTATCGTAAGATGTTTCGCTTCGGTATTGATGGCGAAAAGCAGTTTGTCATACTTACATCTGGCAATCTGGCCACCTGCCAAGCAACCATCGCCAAAATCAAAAACGACATTAGCCAAAATATTAGGCCGAACCTGCTGACCGTCCTCAATTTGGAAGAGGCGGCAGACTACGTTGGCGATATCAGCAGGGAACAACAGCAAAAACGGATGGTTGATGGCAAGAACTTCGAAGCCAGCTTCATTGTCGGCGGCCAAGTTCGAGACGGTCGCCATGAAATCACTATGATCTACCCTGAAGGTAATTACATTACGACCTCGGAAGACACCAATTACCTGCAGATAGGCGAGAGCAAATATGGCAAACCGATTCTGGATCGGATCCTGTCTCCATCACTGGACCTTGATACCTGTGCCATGTGTGCTCTCGTTTCAATGGATTCCACCATGCGCAGCAATCTCAGTGTTGGTCCCCCGGTTGAACTGCTTATTTTGAAACATGGTGATCTGACCCCCAAGGATCATATACGTTTCGATGAGGACAGCAATTTTTTGCGAGAACTCAAAAAGGAGTGGGATGAGCACCTCAAAGATGCCTTTCGGCAGATGCCTCCCCTCTCTTGGGCAGCTAATTGGGATAAATCAAATCATGAACAAAGCGGAACTTCCTGAGTACTCCCTCTGACAGGGTAAAGGGATAGGCATCCTCCATACCCATACTGCGATTGAGCGCATTCAGCATCATTGCCAGCTGCGACCAATTAACCAGCATTCCGTCAATGTCTTTACGACAGTTTGAACCCTGATTTATGCCATAGAAGTTGGCTGTATCCAGGGTGTCATACATATGCAGATAATGAGCCCAGACTTCTGCCCAGTCTTCTAGTGGATGGGATTGGGCATAGAGACTTATGCAATCGGGAGCCTTGACCAGACTGGACTTGTTGGCATAATAGGACTCCAGAGCAGTCGCATAATCTTGGCGCTCGTCACCAAACAGTTCTCGGAACTGCTCCAGCCTGCCACTTTGCTCGACCAGTATGTTGAAGTAGTAGTGACCGCTCTCGTGGCGAAAATGCCCTAACAATGTTCGGTAAAGTTCACCAGTGAACTGGCGACTTAACTCACGGCTGACTTCATCGGCTTCGGCAATATTAATGGTAATCAGCCCATCGCTGTACCCTGTACTGACATACTCCTCGGAAACCTGGGGGTTAGTGCGTTTGTCCTCAATAAACTGGAACGCCAGCCCCGAAGTACTGTCTTGCTTGCTGACAATAGGCAGATCCATCATGAGTAACGAATAGATCAGTCGCCGCTTGGCATGCTCCAGGATTTTCCACCAACGGCGTCGATGGGGGCTCGTTAGGTTGGGAATAGTCTGGTTTAGCTCGCAGGAAAGACAGTAGTCAGATTTTGGATCACTGACTATCCAGTTACACACATCGTATTCCACCCCGTTCCTGCAAAGCTGGCGATCAGCAACAGACCTCATGGTGAATGTAGAAGGATCGAAGCCCACCTGTTCACCGCACTCAAGACACAGATTATTCTCGAAAAACAACGTTTGCCCGCCACTGCACCGGAAATTTTTCATTGATCAGGTATTGTGCTGGAACCAGGTCTCGGCGATCCTTAAGTGCACCTTGGCTATTTCTTTTTGCACATTGTCAAGATACTGCAATAATCCCCGACGCAGCAGGTTTTCAACATCCCCTGCACTTCTTGACAGGAACAAGTGCGGATAAAAATGCAGCAATCCATGATTTAACAGCGCGTTGATATCGGCCTCTCTTACCAGACGCCGTACCTTGTCTGTCTGCCACTTGACTCTTGAGCTATTGGGTAGTTTCTCCAGTACCTTGGTCACCGTGGTAAGGTTGTGCGACGTTGCTCGTGGAAATTCCTCACTCTGCAGCAGAAATCGAACCACCTCCTCTGCCTTGACCGGTTCACGCACATGCTGCCGGTACATCTGATAAGCACTTTGGGAAAGTAGAATATTCATCCAGAGTATGTTTTCATAGGGTTCGCGTGACTCTGGATCATCAACCTCGATCTCAAGATCAGGTAATAAATTTGACGAACCCGCATCCACGATGCGCGTGGTCATGTCAGCGCGTTCCAGACTTCGGCCCATGCGCACAAAACTGTAGGCACTGTCACGAATCATGGTGCCCGCCATCAGTCCCCAGAACTGTTGGCACTCGGTCACTATATCAGCCAGAAATTCATACCGCTTGCCCCGGTCCACACCAGCATCTGCTTTGTCTCTGGTTCGAAAATAAAGCTCGTTAATTAGCTCAAATGCCTCAGCTGGTAAGATTTCACGGGTGGTTCTGGCATTCTCCCGAGCCGCCGCCAGCATCTCAATAATGGAAATGCCGTTCCTTTCTGCCAGCAGGTAACGTATAACCTGCCGTTCCTTGGCAAGTTTAAATCGCTCGCTGAAGTTCTTTTCATTACCGGTAATCTGGATTAGAGACTCCCAGCCCAGCTTGGTCCCGGGGGGCAAATCCATTAAAAGGGCAGAAAACACACTGACAAGTCGCGCAGTATTTTCAGCACGTTCGAGATAGCGTGCCTGCCAATAAACCCGTTCTGCCACTCTTGATAACAGCATTCACTAATCGCTCAGAAGTCCTCAATAATCCAAGTATCTTTGCTACCACCGCCCTGGGATGAGTTTACGACATATGATCCCTTTACCATGGCAACTCGCGTCAGGCCGCCAGGAGTGACATAGCTACTACCTGCACCCTGCAGGATAAATGGCCGCAAATCCACATGCCTGGGTTCAACCGATCGCTCGCCCAATACAGGCACAGTCGACAGAGATATCAGTGGTTGAGCCATGTAATTACGCGGATTGGCCTTGATGCGACGACGAAACTCGGCCAACTGCCGCTTGCTGGCTTGAGGGCCCATCAGCATGCCATAGCCACCCGATTCATTGGCCGGTTTGACCACCATTTTGTCAAGATTTTTCAGGACATGATCACGTTCGGCTTTATCCACACACACAAAGCTGGGAACATTGGGAAGAATGGGATCCTCATCAAGGTAGTACTTGATCAATTTTGGAACATAGGTGTAGATAATCTTGTCATCGGCCACCCCGGCACCGGGAGCGTTGGCCAGTGCCACATTGCCTTTGACCCAGGCATTGAACAAACCGGCAACACCCAGCACAGATTCCTTGTTGAACACTGATGGGTCAAGAAACAGATCATCAATCCGCCGGTAAATCACGTCCACTAGTGCCAGCCCGCCGATGGTGCGCATGAAAACCTTGTCATCCTCTACCACCAAATCCCCGCCTTCCACCAAATCTGCTCCCATTTGCTGAGCTAGAAACGAATGTTCAAAATAGGCTGAATTAAAAATACCGGGGGTCAGCACCACGATATCGGGATATTTGACCTGCCGTGGCGACAACGATGCCAGCATATCGAACAGCTCAGTCGGGTAGTCTGTCACAGGCCGAATGTTGTAATTGCTATCGAATAGCTCAGGGAATACCCGTTTGGTCACCCGGCGGTTTTCCAGCATGTAGGACACCCCGGATGGAACCCGCAGGTTGTCTTCCAGTACATAGAAACGTCCATCCCTGTCCTTGATCAGATCGGTACCGCAAATGTGTGCCCAAACATTACCCCGAGGCTTAATTCCCATGCATTGCTTACGGTAGTTGCCGGAGTCCAGAATCAGCTCTTTCGGTAGCAGGCCATCCTTAAGGACTTTCTGCTCGTTGTAGATATCATGAATAAAACAGTTCAGGGCCTGCAATCGCTGTGCAAGTCCCTCGCTGGTGCGATCCCACTCGGAGGCGGCAATCAAACGGGGAATGATGTCCATGGGCCACTCCCGGTCGATATTTCCGGCATCACTATAGACAGTAAAGGAGATGCCCATAGTTTTTATTGCCAGTTCTGCAGCAGTCTTTTTCTGCAGCAGATCATCCTGATTTAGTGAACTAAGGTAGCTGGCGAGACGGCGCGCAGGTTTTCGTGCGTAGCCCGGGCTGCTGATCAGCTCATCAAAAAACTGACCGGGATTATAGGATTTCCAGTTAACGCGCATGGGGTTCGAGTGGGCAGACTCTCATGCTACATAAAGTACTTGATTTCATCTGGTAGTTCAATATTGACATTTTGTTTCGGCGACTGCGAAGCTGCCGTAGGGGCATCGACAAAATCATCTGATGACTTGCAACGACAATCTTTGGTTAATGGTCACCAAAACAGTGAGCTTCGTATTACTCATTGTTCTGAAAAACCATTACGTTGGGCAAAGCAATTGGGCAAACATAATATCAGGTGAAAAATCGTTCTCTTTACCAGTTGGCTATTATCGACAGCTCACCGATACTGGTAAGGTGAAGGTTCAGCAACAACTATAACAAAATGATCTTTAATCGAGATTCAGCAACTTCTGGGAGCAACCAGTTCAAACTCAATTTCCCCAACTTCTGCTATCCCGGCCTTGATCTGGTCACCCGCTGACACCGCAGAGACTCCTGCCGGAGTTCCTGTAAAGATCAGGTCTCCAGCTTTGAGAGCAAACAAGGTGGACAAGTGCACAACAATGTCCGATACCGACCAGATCATCTCAGAGAGATCGGCATCCTGACGGATCTCACCATTAACACTGAGCCAGATGTGCCCCCGGGAACAGTCGATCCCAACCGCAGGGATCAGAGCTGATAGTGGTGCCGATTCATCAAAACCCTTTGCCACATCCCATGGTTTACCACCCTGCTTCGCAGCTAACTGCAGATCTCGTCTCGTAAAGTCAATTCCCACCCCATAGCCAAATACACAGGCTTGCACATCGTTCTGGTTCAGGTCCAAACCGCCGGAACCAAGGGCGACAACTAACTCCACCTCATAATGCAGGTTTTTGGTCGCTGGTGGGTAATGCACTTGCTGATTATTGATCACAATGGCATTTGCGGGCTTGCTGAAGAAAACTGGTGGGGTCTGTTTGGGATCACCTCCCATTTCACGTACATGATCGCTGTAATTTTGGCCAACACAGTAGATGCGCCGGACCGGATATAATTGTTGGCTCCCTTGGATAGGTACAGCTATGATTGGCTCAGGCTGAAACAAAAAACTCATCACGGGTCTCCGGTTATCTCCAAAAAAGAGAAGAATCTTTATCCGGATCAGTTCTTGATTTGTTGTAGGTCATGGTCAACGCTTGGAGTTTTCGAGCTGCGTTAGAAACTAATGTGAGCATTGACCAATCATACTATATACCAGGTGTCTCTATAGTATATGATTGAAAAAATCCTTTATACTGTTGGGATTGGGTCATGGTAATTGTAGCCACTGAACTCCGGTAATGGCGATTGCTAGATGGCACTTCCAGCATAGCATCAATCACATTCTCATATTCTGCGATAAAGAGTTCTTGAACAAACTCGCTGTTTTCACTTTCAAGTTGGTTTGTTTCGCTGCTGACAAGCATGCCTTTAACAACATTGCCATAAATCCATTTGTAACTTCTTGTTTCCACAATTTCTGACCAAAATCAGCTGCATACTACCACATCGCCAGCGTTGATCATTATGCTAACGAGGGACAACTATCACCCAGGTAGCCAGTGCCGCCACAGTAACCCGGATCCTGTAATTGAATGCGTATTCCATCCGGATCGGTGAAATATAACTCTGGTGTACCTTGAGGTGCTCCGCCTCGATTTGGCATGCGCATGCTAACCCAGTGCATCAGTGGTCTGATGTCTGCCGAACCCTGCCTGGCAGATAATCCGTAATCCGTGAGCTTGGTCAGCATATCTTCCACATCAAAGCGAACAACACTGAAACAAACATGGTCGATTCTGGCTGGTGCTACGGGATCACCGGGCACCTCGCCACCAACATACATCAGGAACTGCACACCATTTCCCACTCCAATAATCGGTGAACCAGGTCCCTGATAAGCCTGAAATGCCTTACCGAAGGTTGTGGTATAAAAGTTGTTGGCCCGAGTTCGATTTGCCACAAAATTAGTGAAATGACTGTAGTCCACCAATTGGAACATACCTACACTCGGCACAGACTCTTGCAGGATACAGGGATCCGTCATCACTCCACCACCACAATAGGTCTCATTGCTGAGTTGATACACCAGCCCTTCGATATCAGCAAAGAAAAGCTCAGGAATACCGTTCTGGTTCACTACCCAGGAACGTGAAGCGAGATCTAGCCCATTTTCGTTACCTCCCGGAGCGGCAGTGGAACGAATACCTGATGCAACCAGCTGTTGTCGTATTAGGTCAACATCAAAATTTGCTACACTCAGTCCAATATGGGTGAATCCTATATCCTTTTCCATTGCCGCCGGAGAAATGGAAAAGAATCGCGGTCCATTGCCCACTCTCAGAAAAACACTGTCATCTCGGCGTACTTGGATGGGCGCACCAAACAAATCCTGATAAAACTGTACTGATGTGTCAACATCTCTCACTCTGATGCCGAAGTTATGGATTGCACGCACCGCTACGGGTGTGGTGTTCTGCGCCAGTGCCATTGGAGTTATTAACAACATGGGCACAGTTTGCAAAAACTGGCGACGGCTCAGTCTGGATGAGAACCCGCTGAAAGGGACTTGAGTATCTATTGCGTTCATGATGCGTTAGATTTTGTTAGTCAATGGTATTTGACTGTTGAGTCTGCTTGCTTCGAGGGCTAGCCTCCAGATTACCACGCTAAACTAAAAGCCTGCCTAGCTTACACAATTCCATTTATTCTGAATTCAATTATAGCAATTTAACCACTAGTAAGCTCAAAAAGAT
>JAPORB010000164.1 GCA_026710425.1 Gammaproteobacteria bacterium | reverse complement strand
TATGCTGGTCTTTGGCACTTGGTTTGCTGGTCAGCCTGATTGATGTGGCAGTATAGGTCCTTTCTCAATCCAAGAGTGTTCATTGCCTACATCAAAAGCAGAGCTTGAATACTGCAGTAGGGCAGGAAACTACAAAAAATTAATTGCCTTTTAATCAACTAGGGTTGATATTCCCACAATAAAAACGGATTATGCCGTAATTGAGATACCCGGAACCGGAGTAGCATAGTAGCATCAGAAAATTTTACAGTTCAGATGCTTTTTATCTTATAGAACAAAAATGCAGTAATGGGCAATTAAAGTTCAATGATTTCAGCAAAATATAACTTTCAGAAATTACATTCTCATGTGTTAGGCAATTATCAGAGCGTATATCGCAAACCACTGGTGAAAATGCAAATTGTTGGTTGGTAATGTAATTGGAAAATTAGCTATGAATGACACCCACTCCCCTAGCGGACAAAATCGGCCACAACAATCTGCCAATGCTTCTGAGCGGACAACTATCCCGGCAAGCGTTGTCGGTATCACTCTAACAATCAGCGAAGATGCTCTCCGGAAAATTGATAAAATCGAAGAGGAAAACATTAAAGTTGTTAAAGAGGGCCAAAATTTTTCGTGGCGATTAACATCACTGAAAATGGAGAGCTTAAAGGCTCCTCATTAGCGAATTTACTTCGAAACGACGCGAGTTAGTTTCACAGTAGAGTCGCTGATTACTGACAGCAATTGGGACAATCTTGCATATGAGCTTGGTAATGAGCAACCGTAAACCTTACACAGTACGGTTCGTCATATTCGTTTACTAATCAAGCAGAGACATCGGGACAACAAAGAATGCTCGGAAAAACAGTAATCAGCTTCATCAAGATTCTTGTGCTGGGGGTAAGCTTTTGCGGCACACCCTTCCTGGTAGCATAGGCTGATTCGTCCGTCTGGCAGCAGGTAAAGGCCGACGACCCTGTATCTCTGCGGGACAGTGCACTTGCTTCGGGCAGATGATTACCAACTGCCTATGGAATTTGAACAATAACGAATAATCAACAGCCATATTCAACTAATGAAAAATCGAAAACCACCCTTGTTGACAACAGGTGTTTGCCTGTTTGGTATAGTTCTGTTCCTGTCGTGTCTGACGCACTCTGGCTTTGCCCAGTCGGTGGCGGTTACCCATTGCGGTGGGGAGTGTCCCCAGCACTTCTCACAGCTGGCTGCCAATCGCTCCCATGTTGTGATTCACCACCTGTATGCGGCTGGCCTCAACGGTGATACTGGACTGGCGGATTGGGTGTCCTATCGATTAATCAAGGATGCTGTCGGTGTGGCTTCTTTGCTGCCTCGCAATTGGCAGACTGATCCACTGGTGGGTATCTCCGAGGTTGAGGACATTCTGGGGCTTGGTGAGAAAGAACTCAGTCTTTCGCAAGTGGCGAGTGCTAATGACAATCCTTATGCGGCCATGGCAATACCAGAAAAGGAACCAGAACACCGCGCTAGGTTGGCTCCTATGACTGGTTTTGCCAACACTCCTTACTGGCTGGACCTGAATAGGCTGAGCAATATGATACCAATGCCATCACCTCTGCGCTTGGGTCCCTGGCTTAGTCTGGAACAGCGGCTGAATCGTCTGGCAGCTGAAATGGGGGAGTTGCATGTCATAGCCGGACCGTTATATGTCATCGATGAACTGAGTCTTTCTCCAATTCCAGGAGGCCTCAATCCGGCTGCCTATTACAAACTGGTCTTTGATGACAGTGGTGTGGTTGCTTTTGCATTTCCCCATGACTTGAAGCAACACGAGCCACTATGTGCTCAACGTGTGGAGGTTTCAGCAATTGAAACTATGGCCAGAATCAGTTTCTTCCCTGACAGGTCTGCCATAGGCGAATCAGCTGCTTTGCTGCGGGCCTTGGGCTGCCAGTAATCAAGTGAGCACCATCAAACTTTGGGGTTTTGCAAGCTAGGATCTGTTACTAATTGAAAATATTGTTATCGTATTTTCCGATTGAAATTATCGTTATTATTCATTTTACCGATTTAATTCCCGCCGTTATAGTCCACTGTGTAGGGGCTGGATGTGCCCTGAATTTTCCTTAGATACGGAGGAGGTAACTCAAATGCCAAGACCAAAACTTTCTATCACAATTCTGTTAGCTTTTGTTCTGGTGCCGTTCTTGCCAGTCATTGCGCAGGACATGCCCAATAATGATTACTGGTGGCCCAACCGGTTAAGCCTTGAACCCTTGAGACAGGATTCATCGGTAGCAAGCCCAGTGGCTGATGATTTTAACTACGCTGAGGCGTTTTCCAGTTTGGATCTCGAGCAAGTCAAGGCGGATCTATACGAATTAATGACGACATCACAGGACTGGTGGCCGGCCGATTATGGGAACTATGGCCCATTCTTTATCCGCATGGCCTGGCACAGTTCCGGTACTTACCGCACCACTGATGGCCGCGGCGGCTCTGATGGTGGAATGCAGCGTTTTGCACCATTGAACAGCTGGCCTGACAACGCCAATCTGGACAAGGCAACGCGACTGTTGTGGCCAATCAAGCAAAAGTACGGTCAGGCAATTTCCTGGGCGGATCTAATGATTCTGGCCGGAACAGTCGCTATGGATTTTATGGGATTCGAAACCCTGGGATTTGCAGGTGGTCGGATTGATGCCTGGCAGCCCGAAGAAGTTAACTGGGGTCCAGAAGGCGAATGGCTGGCATCTGATCGTAGAGATGAAGATGGCCGACTGAAGCGTCCTTTCGGTGCAACCCAGATGGGGCTGATTTATGTCAACCCTGAGGGACCGGGCGGCAACCCTGATCCCCAGGCCGCCGCCGATGCTATTCGCGAAGCCTTTGGTCTCATGGCCATGAATGATGAAGAGACAGCTGCCCTAATCGCCGGCGGTCATACTTTCGGCAAGGCCCATGGTGCAGCTAATGCGGGAGACCATGTTGGTGTTGAGCCCGAGGCGGGTGCAATTGAACAACAGGGCTTGGGTTGGAGAAATAGCTATGGAACAGGCAAGGGTGCTGACACCATCACCAGCGGTCTTGAGGGAGCATGGACACACAGTCCTGCCGAATGGACTCACGGCTATCTGGTGAACCTCTTTACCTATGATTGGGAGCAGACCCGAAGCCCATCTGGTGCTACCCAGTGGATGCCTGCGCGTGGTGCCGCCTCCGCACTGGTGCCGGATGCACATGATCCTGATAAACGGCATGCACCGATGATGTTTACCACAGACCTTGCGTTGAAGGTTGATCCAGCTTATCGAGAAATAACCAGTCGCTGGCTGGAAAATCCCGAGGAATTCGCCGATGCCTATGCCCGTGCCTGGTTCAAGCTGACTCATCGAGACCTTGGACCTACCTCCCGCTATCTGGGTGACTTGGTTCCTGATCAGGAATTTGTTTGGCAAGATCCAATTCCTGCACCAGATTATGATCTAGTCAGCGAAGATGATGTAAGCCAACTTAAGCAAACAATCTTGGATTCCGGGCTTGGCGTGTCAGAATTGGTCAGAGCAGCCTGGGCTTCAGCATCTACCTATCGGGGTTCTGACATGCGCGGCGGGGCCAATGGTGCGCGGGTTCGACTAATGCCACAGCGAGAGTGGCCTGCCAACACACCAGCTGAACTGGAGCGTGTACTCAGTGGACTAGAAAGTATTCAAGCAGAGTTCAATGAAAACTCTGGCAGCACGCAGATCTCAATGGCTGACCTGATTGTGCTTGCAGGTGCAGCAGCCATAGAAAAGGCAGCCGGAGATGTCGGCTATTCCATTGATGTACCCTTTACTCCGGGTCGAGGTGATGCTGGCGAGGAGCATACTGATGTGGAGTCAATTGCCGTGCTTGAACCCACTGCTGATGGTTTCCGCAACTACTTCGCCGCAGGTAACAGCCGTTCACCTGCTGAGATGCTCGTTGAGAAGGCATCTCTGCTTGGACTTACTGCACCTGAAATGACGGCTCTGGTTGGTGGTCTGAGGGCACTGGATGCCAATGTGGATGGTATCGAACATGGTATCTTTACCGACCGACCTGGCATGTTAAGTAATGACTTCTTTGTCAATCTGTTAGATATGTCCACCATGTGGGAGCGATCTGATAGTGAGGAAGGTATCTATGTGGGTAGGGATCGTGACAATGGTGATCAAAAATATACAGCAACTCCCGTCGATCTGATCTTCGGTTCCAATTCCGAGCTCAGGGCGATTGCGGAGTTTTATGCTGCCGCTGGTGGTGAGGCAGAATTTGTTGAGGACTTTGTCGAAGCCTGGACCAAGGTGATGACTTTGGATCGTTTCGATCTGATGTAAGACACCGACCATGGCTTAAGATTGAACTGAATGTCTATAAGGCAGGATAGTGGATGAAAATTTGCTTCCTGCCTTATTTGGTTCTGGGGGCTCCATGCTGACTTTTTGGCATGACTAAGAGGTATAGTTCGGAATACTGGTGAAAAGTTCTCTAAACTTAGTGAATTTCCTGAAAAAATGCTCCCATTCTTTTGCAAATAGTATTCAGGTAAGGGTGATTTCAGGCTTCTAAGGCAAGTTATCTCAACATCTGATCCAGAGATTGATACATGTAGCTCGAAAGCAATGCGATTTAAAAATGAGAGTTTTGTTATAAAATAGTAATGATTGATTCCTATAATCCATCAAACTTCCTATAACAGAATCAGGTTGATTGTAAATCTTTGATATTCCTGATGATAAAATCTATACTATGATCTAAATGAATCACCATTACGAACCTCAAGAGGTATTCAGAGCTGCCATTGAAAAGATTCAGTATTTGGAAATGCTTTATGGTGATTGCATCCCTTGGGCTGCCATTAATGAAGGCTTTTATATCAATGGTGAAAAAATTCTATTGGCTTCTAAAGCTAATGGAATCTTTAAGCCTAGACAGCTGGCGCAGGGTCTATTAAGCATAAAGACAACAGAGCCAAGAAAAGGAAGATCAAATATCTATAGGGATCAAGAGTTAGATGAAGGCTATTTCCGTTACTCACTGCAAGATGGAGACCCTCATGGCCGGGAAAAGAAAGGCAGAGACAATAAACATCTTCGGAAGGCATTAGAGAACGGGACTCCATTCATCTACTTTCATGCTGTAGCAGAGGCGAAATATAAAGCTATCTGGCCTTGTTTCATTGCAAACATCAAACAACAAGAAGATAATAAATGGTACTGTGAAGTTTGTACTTCAATCCAGACAGCTTTACCAAGGGATGGACTAGAATTATATTTACCCTCTGAGGCAGATCGCCGTTACTCAGTACAACAGACCTTGGTACGCCTTCATCAGGCAAGATTCCGTGAATCAGTATTGAAGGCTTATGATTATCGTTGCGCAATCTCCAGATTACCAATAGTGAGGCTTCTGGAGGCAGCTCATATAACACCGGATTCGGATGACGATGGAATTGCTTCGGTCAGCAATGGCATCGCACTCAGTAGAATACATCATGTTGCCTATGATTCGAATATGCTTGGAATTTCTCCTGACTATAAGATAGTTGTGAGCCAGGAATTACTGGCCTCAAAGGACGGTAAGATACTGGAGTCTATTGTAGACTCTCATGGTAAATATCTTTTCCTTCCAAAAGAATCAAGTTCACAGCCTGATAGAGATCGGCTCAAGGCCAGGTTTGAACTGTTTATGAATTGTCACTAATCATAAACTAAGCTTCCTGCTTTTCTGGTTACACCTTCTTTCATTATTGCCGATACTTCACCCACTTCGTCACCAAAAATATTCTTTGGCCGATTTACTATTTCTCCCCACTTATTGAGTTCAAGATTTTGAAATTGAGCAAGACCATTCCTGATTTTTGAAGAATATATTGTTAAATCATTTGCGCAGTCTTTTCCCTTTGCAACACGATTTTGAAGTCTTCGAAGAAGGTATTTACTAAGACTCTTAATGACTATTTGCAACTTCCTTGCTTTGGAGGCATTCAGAATAAGATTGGCAAGGCTGCTTTGCGCCTCCGGGTAAAGGTGGATTTCGGGCTGTTCCATTATTATAGAATCTTCAGCTAATAAAGAAGCACCCATCGGTAAAACCTGAGAAGCACCAGAGCCTACATTGGACAACGAAATTCCGTCCTGTAACTGGATAATTTTACTAGCGTTCGATATATTTTTGCCTCTTTACTGATTTCTTCAAATTTTAGATTGCTATCATGGGCTAATATCTAGATACCTTTTCCGATAACATCTGTGAATGTGGATGGAATGTTTCCAAATGTCTTGTGAACAGAAAGTTGGTATTTGCCCCTATCTCATTGTTAGCACCAGAAGCTTGATGCAGATGGCAAATGGTGGCCTTCCAAGAAAAGTTCAGCACTCACTATCTGATAGTATTACATCTCAAGAGACAAGTTAGATGGCAAATTGGTATATTTGTGTCGAATCTGTCTGTAGTCTGAAGTTAGTCCTATGGCGCACGAGAGAGCACTGTTCCCGCCCGACGCGGGTCAGCACCGCCTTCCAGCATCTCATCTTGAACCAGAATCACATGCAAACCTGAGTTCTCCCCCCGGCTCTCTTGCACCTGATAGCCCGCATCCTTCAGAAAGCTCGCCACTTCAGTCCCAGGTTCAGTGCCGGTTTCAACACGCACACTCTGACCCCGGGCAACAATGTTGGGAAAGCTGATAGCATCTGCAACCGACAAATTCCAGTCAACGATGCCGAGAATAGTTTTTGCTGTGTAGGCAGGTATCGAATTGCCACCAGGTGAGCCGGTAATCATGAACAGTTCATCATTTTGGTCCAGCACGATTGTGGGAGACATAGATGAACGAGGCCGAGCACCGGGCCGGACTGCATTGGCCGCCTCAGGCAATTCTGGATCATATTCCGTTGCAAAATCCGTCAGCTGATTGTTCAAAACAAAACCTGCGACCCAACGGGCAGAGCCAAATATTGATTCCACTGTCATGGTAGCGGATACGGCATTGCCATTGTTATCAACAATGGAAAAGTGAGTAGTCCCAGCAGGTTCGGCAGTGCTATCCTGCCTCCAAAGAGTAGCTGAGCTGGTGCCAAATACAGTTGCCGGATCACCATGGGTTGGCACATCCCCTGGTGCAATCGGATTCGCAGCACGATAACTGAGATAGGCAGGGTCAATGAGTTGCTCTACTGGAACATTTATACGGTCCGGGTCGCCAAAGTAGTAATCCCGATCTGCGTAGGCCAGACGTTGAGCATCAACAAAAGCTTGGATTTTTTCCATCTGTGAGGCATCCTCGGAGACCAGTTCATCATAGAGATTGGCCACCATTATTTGCATCGCTCCTGAGGATGGCGGCGTTGCGCCACAGATTTGCAGATCACGCCAGTCTGCACATATCGCATCGCGAATAACGGCCTGATAGCTGGCAATGTCATCCGTGGAAAGAGTTCCCGGATTGGGTTCGGCCTGGGCCGCCGCCGCAATTGATGCTGCAATTTCCCCAGTATAAAATGCTTGCGGACCCTCTTCGGCAATTCGAGTCAAGGTGGCTGCATACTCGAGATTCCTCAGGACATCCCCGGCCTGCAAGGGTTCGCCATCTGGATAGAAATATTCGGCACTGCCTGGGAATTGGGCCAGCAAAGATACGCCGCTCAACATGGGCAGGTAATTGGCCATTTTCTTGGGAACTACAAAGCCTTCAGTAGCCAGTCGAATCGCAGGTTGAAACACATCAGCCCAGGGCAATTGGCCGTGAGCATCATGTGCAAGCTTGTATAAGGCAACAGCACCGGGTACCCCCACCGCCTTGCCGCTTTCCTTTGCCTGAAAAAACCCCATCTCCTGACCATCCTGCATAAACATATCCACACTGGCACCAGCAGGTGCTGTTTCCCGTCCATCGTAGAACTTTACTTGCTGGCCATCTTGCTGGTAGACCACCATGAAACCTCCGCCTCCCAGACCCGAACTTTCTGGTTCCACCAGACCCAGCACAGTGTGGGCAGCAATAGCAGCGTCCACGGCATGTCCTCCCTGTGCCAGAATCTCAGCAGCTGCTTCTGTAGCGTAGGGGTTTGCCACGGATGCCATGTAGCCGGCTGTCCAGCCAGAGTCGCCCTCAACCTCATTGCTGGTACCCTCTACTGCTGAGGGTTCGGCAGGATCCGGGCTGGCGAATGCTGCATTGATATGGACTGGTCCGGTTTCAAAGCAGAAAACCAGCAGGCTGAGAACAGTAATACTCAAAAGGTTTTTCATCATAACGCTCTACATACTCCAATAAAGATTGTAAGCCTGCCATGAAACATAAGTCGACAGGATGATCTGACAATAATTCTACCACAGGGTTGATCGCCCCCAATGCATTCCTACAATTGCGACAATAAAATAAACGCAAGGCAGGCAGTTAGACTGGTCGGTTTAGGGGTAGATTTTCATTTTCCTACCGCTGAATGATTCTGGCTGGTCTCACCATCCTGAAATACCAATTCCCTGAAGTGCCTTCGGCACATGGAAACATAGCGGTCATTCCCGCCAATTTCCACCTGTGAACCTTCCCTGACGGGTGTGCCATCATCACTGATTCTGACCACCATGGTCGCTTTCGCACCACAATGGCAGATGGCTTTCAGTTCCTTGAGATTATCGGACCAAGCCATAAGATATTTGCTTCCCTCAAAAGGTTCACCGCGAAAATCGGTACGCAGTCCATAGGCAAGAACAGGAATATTCAGCTTGTCAGTGACCTCACCCAGCTGAAAAACCTGCTCCTTGCTGAGAAACTGGGCCTCGTCAACCAGGACACAGTGCAGGGTGTCATTGTTATGCTGCTGCTGAATTAATTGGTATAGATCATCGGTGGACTTGAAAATCATAGCATCAGATTCCAGTCCGATGCGGGAGGTGACCTTGCCTACTCCATAGCGATTGTCCAATTCAGGAGCCAGAATCAGTGTATTCATCCCCCTTTCCCTATAATTGTAGCTGGATTGCAACAGGGAAGTGGACTTGCCGGCATTCATTGAAGAGTAATAGAAATACAACTTGGCCATGGTGGGAAATCAAGTGAAATTATTGCGTTGGTTGCTTCGGGCCTGAGAGAACATTCTTGACGAGTTCAATAGGCGCGTTTCAGGAACAGTCCTCAAACAGGGTGGGTTGAATCAACCGTAATGCAACCGGCAATTTTGCACAATTGAGAGACTGAAAAGTTGGGCTTTGGTGCAACATATCATTGTCGGCATCTCCGGCTTGCAGCTGAAGATGAGCGAAAATAGTGCGGCCATTATAGGGTTCAGGGGTAAGGTACCCCCGGTCATTTATTGCAGCGGGCAATAGTTTCAGCCTCACCCAGCTGCGTACGTTTCCGCCAATTAGCATGATGCGTTCGTTATGCGGATCAAGCTTGATAACAATGTCACAATGGGTGCGGGCACCAGAATCCATTTGTTGACGTCTGGCGACCAAGGTCTTATAAGCTGGGCGGTAACCGCGGCACAACATATCTCCAGGCAATATCTGCTGCTCTCCCGGTTCAAAAGCCCTGTAAGCTGCCTGACTGTCTTGTTGATCAGTTGCAGTAATTGCCTGATCGATATAGCTGTGGTGGGCGATGGCGCGATGGAAGACTTCCGTTTCTCCGATCCCGCTTTCGCACATAACCCATGAGATAAACGCCGCCGACCAAGGTTGACGCCAGCGGGAACCCGACCCGTATCTGGCCCAGGATTGGTTTTGCTGTTCCAGAATCCAGGCACTGTCTGGCGTGGCGGCCCAGTAGCCTGCGATTGAACTGGCTACCCGCAGTGCCTCATCAGATGCTATGAGAGTCCGGCGCCAAGGTTGACGTTTAGGTTCTGGGTTGGACTCGCGAGTCGGTACCAGATCCAGCACACTATAGCCAAAATAAGCCCACTCCTGAATCGTAGTGTTGACAATTCTTCTACGAACATCCTTCAGTGGTATCGAAGGACAGCTGCGCATTATATAAACCATGTCACCGGGTTTGCCGGTGACTCGGGCCGTGGGCGGGCTAACATTCAGAAGGGTGTTCGGAAGCCTTTCTGAAAACTTGGTCTGACCTGCACACAGTGAACAAAGCAAAAGCAAACCAGCTAGCGCAAGCCAGTGCTCCCAGTGCAGAGAGTCAGAAAGAAGTCGGTTTTTGTCAGGCACAACTGAACTATAGTGTCTATTAAGGGGCAAGTCTATTGCGTTCCTTTACAACCTGTGGGTCACACGATATGGTCTGGGTAGGAAATAATCCGGGGAATGCCTAGCCTTTACCAGCCATAGTGTCAATGTGGATTTCAGCCCCAGAATAGGGAGCTGAGCATTCGAACTGATGTTATCTATCCGGTGACAGTACTTTTCATCATGGTGATCAGTTATGTTGTGGTAAGGTTCTGATGATATATCAGTGAAGTACACCAATTATAATTCTATCAGGTTGAGCTGAAAGTGAAAACAGATACCATATGTCTGTCATCGGTTACCAATGGTGTCTGGCTAATTTTGATTAATAATAAAAAAGATGGATTACTAAAGCAGAGGCACTAGCTTTAACTGATGTTATTTCCCATTTACATATAAAATCAGGTTGTCCCAATTAATTTGTCCATTTACAGATATTGCATTTTTCACAAGAAAATTTGTTATACACTCTTTTGCATCCGCCTTGACTTCTGACAACCCGTTTTGTGCATGTGACCTGAATACACCCAGCAACGCTAGGTAAGTACCGTCCCATCCGCTAATTTCCTTCCAAAATTCCGAACCAATATAAGTGTGGAAGTTGCCTCTGTCGTTCTTGCTTGCTGGGCCGTAACAAACACCTTCAATACACCTAACATTTATATCGCCACCTTGCCTTAAAATCTTCGCATACTTTTTGAAGTAATCTTCCATCTTTTTGCGCTGCGATGAGTTACCCCAGTTCTTACCTGATTTAACCTGAACGATTGTTCTTGTCTTGCTCTTCAAATATTCGACATCCGAGTACTCAATGTCAATACCCTCAGCACCGGATTTCCAGCCGTGTTTACCATGATTACAAATAATAACTGCACAATCTTCGGCCAAGGTTCCAAACATAGTTTCCTCGCTTGAGGACAGGAAAGCATCCAGTATAGATTCTGCATACCGTCTTGTGTCGTTGGTAGCCCGCAAACAGAACAGGTACGGGTTTTTTCTGATAATCAGTTCTTGCGGTTTCAGCTCCTTCAGCTTGACTCTGATTTTGTCTGTGAACCCGCCTACCTGCTCATCCAGTTGTATAACAGCCTGCCTCCACCATTCGGGATTCATAAACTACTGATCCTTTCCCGCATAAATTCGCAGTATTCGTTAGATAGGTCTATACCAATAGATGATCGGTTCAGTTTGTAAGCTGCTATCAACGTTGTTCCCGATCCGGCAAAGGGATCAAGAACCACATCCCTGGAGTCTGTAAATAATCGAATAAACCAGTCTGGCAATTGCTCAGGGAAGGCCGCTGGATGCCCCGCATTGCCGCACTCCGTCGCCATGTGTAAAACGTTAGTAGGATAAGCAGTCTCCCTACCCACCCAGTTTGATACGTTTTTGCCAAAGCCATTGCCGTGAACACTTTCGTCTCGTGATTTGTCCCTATCAGACAGGTTCTTAAGTCGAGACTTGGCCCAGTCTCCCATTGGCACCCTGACAGCATCCTGATTCATCTTGAACTTCTTTGATTTTGTGAAATGCAGCAACCTTTCCCATGAATCCCTAAACCGGTTCGGCCACTTTCCAGGATAACAGTTTTTTTTGTGCCAGCAATACTCCTCTACCCACCGCCAGCCTTGCTCCCGCATAGCCTGAATCAGTTCGATTACATAGGTGTGGCGTTCGCCATTAATTGCTCGTTCTTTTATGTTAAGCACAAATGATCCAGTAGGCTTTAGGCAATTCAGTAATTGCTCGGTACGAGGTAGCATCCAGTTCACATATTTGTCAGCTGGTACGCCGCCATAATTGTCTTTGCGCTGATCTGCATATGGTGGTGACGTGATAACTAGATCTATCGAGTTCATAGGAATACTATCTGGAATAATTGTTAAACAGTCCCCTTCATACACTGTTGTGGCGCACATTGGGGGCTGCTCTAAAGCAGCTCTCATATTGTGAATTCCTCATGGATCAATTTTTTATGTTCACTGGAAGCGCACGAGATTTCATTCGGTTGATTGTATCCTGCTCGACATTGCCCTCATTCAAGCGGAATGAGAACTCATCGGCAAAGCGTTGCAAGTACTTAAAGCTAAGGTGGTGAAAGTTGCTTACATAGCCACGCTTCAGTACCGCCCAAACGGATTCAATGCCGTTGTTGTACGCCATTACTTTGACGAATTCCTTAGCGAAATGCTTTTCTGAATCATGATTGTGGAAGACTCTGAGAAGACATTTGTAACCCTTATTTTCTTCAGTGTATAGGGTCAATCCAACCTGCACATTGGCATGTACAAAGTCTGTCAGTATTTTAGCATCAGTTGTGCCTATTTTCTGTGCCTTCACATTGCCGCCTCTTTCACATGCTCCCATCACGGCTTGCTTTTCCAGAGGGCCTTACCCTGCGTTAGCATTCTTCTCATTGTGCTGTTTTACTTCCTTACCGCCGAAGTAGGATTCGTCTAACTCAACCATATTCGACAGCATCTGGTCGCCCAGCTTGCAAGCTCGCGTATGCGTTCCAGCAACAACCAAGCAGTTTTCTGAGAAATCCTTGAGGCAAGACTTGCAGGGGGTGGCCTTGACTCTATGTGCGATGTTGCCAATCTCATCACATGAGGGGCAGACTGAGCCATTTGGCCAACTCTGCTCTTCTACGAGCTTCACGGTAACAGCCTAGTCAGTGAACAACCCAAAATATTCAAGAACTGATATGGTTTTGGCTAGACCTTTGAGCCTGATTGCTCCCCAATTCAATTGCTTAACTGGAAACATTCTTATGCTAAATGCCCGAAAAGTCAAGACTATGGTATGGGTCAATAGTATATAATTTCCCCAAAATAACTGCTCCTAGCCACAATAGTTTGCAGGTGAAATCCGACGCTGTGACTTGCCCCAAAAACGTTATTAAGATTCTTCGGACAGTTTCCGGCACAAGCGAATCTCTCTTCGGATCTCGTGAATCTGCGGGAGAATAGAATCCTTTATCGGTATACCTGTCAGATGCACTTGATCACTGGGTCAGAACTTTCTCTGCTGAATCCAAACTGCCAGCATTGTCGCTTATGTTCATATCAATCTATGCTGCAACTATTTCCAGACCCTCATGTTTGCAACTAAGTTAAGCTACAATAAATAAGGCAGGGGAAACTGTCTACTTCTTTACTTTTAGCATTTGGGTATCTACCAGCAGGAGGAACTCCATCCTTATGTATGTCTGGTAAATTGAGTTCCAATTACCTAATATAACCGATGAGTTTTACGAGTCACCGGCTAAGAGGCTGAATTTTGCAGCGCAAACTTATAAGGAGAATACACAATGAGTAAAGCAGGTCTGGTCATGATATCACTCGGCTTAATTTTCGCAGGTCTGCTTGGCTGGGCCTTAACAGCCCCATACCTGAGTAATCAGGGACTTGGCCGCACACCGGGGTTGATCATTGGTGGGACCTTGACCCCACCACCAGAAGATTTTACCGTCCACAATGATTTTCTGGAATTGCTGCTCTTCAAGCAGAAAGGTTTTCCACCCTTTGTCAATTACCTGTCCTGGGTTGCAACAAAGGATGGCATAATTACGGCAACCCGCCCGGATGGCGGCTTCTGGGCGCAGCGGATCAGGGAAGGCAATGATGAAGCCTGGTTGCGTCTGGATGAGGCAACCTATGTTATGAAAGCGACCGAGATTCTTGGCCCCCAACGGCTCGAAATGATGGGGCAATGGGCCGCCAAGTCCGGCAGACCGCTTGATGAGCCTCTCTATCCGGGCTCAGAACCCCTCAACGAATGGGAAGTGTTCTACTGGACACCTGCCGAGTAACAAACTGCTATTTTACTGGTTTTTGCCTGTGCAACCACCGCTGCCATATTGAAATCATTACTACAAATAAGGAGTTAACCATGTCCTTGGTCTCATTGATGCGGAGCTTGCTGTCTCTTACAGCTTTTCTTAGCCTTGCTCTCTATACCTTTTCGGTACTTGCCCAAGACCTGCCCATTGTTAAACCGGAGGAAGTCGGTTTTGATGCGGAACACCTGGATCAGATCGATGCCTTTTTTCAGCAGAAAGTTGATAACGGAGAGTTGGCAGGCATTGTGACCTTGGTGGCTCGTCAGGGCAAAGTTGCTCATTTAAGTGCGGTGGGCTATCAGGATGTTCAGCGGGAGATTCCGATGTCACCACAAACAATCTTCCGCATCTATTCCATGACCAAGGCCATTGCCACTACAGCTCTGATGCAACTCTATGAGCAGGGTGCTTTTCAGTTAACTGATCCGTTGTCGCGCTACATTCCTGAGTTTGCCAATCTGGAAGTGCTTCGAACACCCGACAGTGTATTGGACGACACGGTGCCAATGGAAAGAGAGCCAACCATTCAGGATGTGCTTCGCCATACGGCAGGATTTTCCCATGGGCTGGGCATCAGCGGTTATGATCAGCATTTTGTTGGATCCGGAATATTCAGTACCGAAACCTCACTCGAGGAAATGATGAGTCTATTGGCCGACATACCGCTGATGAACCAGCCCGGCTCACAATTCCGTTACAGTGTAGGCCCTGATGTAGCCTTGCGTCTGGTGGAAGTCCTCTCAGGAATGTCTGCTGAGGAGTATCTGGCGCAGAATCTGACTGAACCTTTGGGGATGACCGATACAGGCTACTGGGTTGGCCCAGACAAGGCATCACGATTGGGCCCAGTACATTGGTGGCGCGAGGGAGATCTGGTGCCTATTGATGAGGAATATGGCAAGCCGACAGGAGGTGTTCTGGTCAATCCATGGTCGGTGAACAGTTATACATTTGAACATGAGTTTAGGGGGGGCAGCTTTGGACTGCTGTCGACCGCAGCGGATTACTGGAGGTTTGCCCAAGCGATGTTGAATGGAGGTGAATTGAATGGTGCCAGAATTTTGGGACAGCGAACCGTCGGGTTCATGACCAGCGACCACTTCACGGCACAACAGCGCTATACTGCGGCGACAACTTGGGGATTGGGCTTTGCTGTCGTTGAGCATCCCGGTCAGTTAGGATTTCCTCTCAGCGAAGGTACTTATTACTGGGGCGGAGCGGCTGCCACTGTGTTCTGGATCGATCCGATGGAAGAGATCGTTGTTGTTGGCATGACCCAGCATATGGCGACACCGGGCACCGATGCTATTCGTGGTCAGCTTGCCGCCATGGTTTATGCGGCACTGATCGACTGAGCCCCGGGCTAGGTCAACACGCTCCTCCAGCAAATCTGTGTTGGGCAGACCGTGCCTCCTCTTCAAGGCATAACGGTTCTGGCCATTGAGCAGGCTATCGCCGCTCCGCTCTGTACCCGGCAGCTGGCTGACCTCGGTGCTCGCGTAATCAAGATTGAACGGCCCGATGTAGGTGACTTTGCCCGGCATTATGACACTCGGGTGAAGGGGCAATCTTCTCACTTTGTCTGGACTAACCGTGGCAAAGAAAGCCTGACTATGGATCTTAAGTCCGGGTCGGGTCGGCATCTGCTTGACCGCCTGCTGGAGCAGGCCGATGTGTTGGTGCAAAACCTGACACCCGCCGCTGCCAAACGCATGGGACTAGGCTATGAGGAACTGTCCAACCATTATCCGCAACTGATTCTGTGCAATATTTCCGGTTACGGCAGCAGTGGCTCTTATGCCAACAGGAAAGCCTATGACCTATTGGTGCAGGCCGAGGCTGGCTTGCTGACGGTGACCGGACTGCCCGATACCCTGGTTAAAAGTGGTATCTCTATCGCTGACATAGCTGCCGGAACCCAGGCCCATGCGGGTATTCTTGCCGCATTGATTCAGCGTGGTAAAACCGGGCGAGGAGCCTGTCTCGATATCTCTATGCTGGAAGCCATGGTGGAATGGATGGGGTTCCCCCTGTACTACGCCTACGAGGGTGCAGAGCCGCCATTGCGAACCGGTGCTGATCACGCCAGCATCTACCCTTACGGTCTGTTCACCTCGCAGCAGGATGATGTGATTATGCTGGGAGTGCAAAACCAAAGGGAATGGCAACACTTCTGTGAGCAGGTGATCGAGCAACCACAGCTTTTTTCAGACAGCCGGTTTGTGACCAATGCCCAGCGTTCTGCCAACCGGCAAATCCTGAAAAACCTTATTCAAGATGCTTTCTCCCGTTCCTCGACAGATGTGATAATTTCCAAGTTGGATACCGCAAAAATTGCCTATGCTCAGGTAAACCACTTGAATCAGGTCTGGAATCACCCACAGTTGCGAGAGCTGAAGCGATTTGTCGAAGTCGCTAGCCCGGGTGGTGCCATAGAGACGCTGTTGCCTCCAGTGCATAACAGCGAGTTTGGGCCAGTCACTGGTGAGGTGCCAAAGCTTGGACAGCATACAGAGAGTATTCTGGCAGAACTGGGCCTCAGTGAGGAAGAAATTCAGAACCTGCAGGAGCAAAGTGTCATTTAGCAGACTATTGCTCAGCGAAATTGCTTTCGGCACGCGAAATTATGTAGGCCCGAATTGCTTCTGCCTCGCCATCAACCAGCTGGTCGGCAAAGGAAACCATAGCGTTATCCTGCAACTCTCCACCAAGCACCACGCTATCCCAACTAGCCGCAATGAGCATCCGGCTGCTGTGACGCAAATCCGGGTAAGTGTCTCGTCGTAAACTGATGCCGTCCATGCCATGGCAAACCGCGCAGTTCCGGTTATAGGCCAGATCGCCTGCTACAATGACTTCAATGGGCGCATCAGTTTGTGGAATCATAAAATCAATCTCATTACTGGTTTCCAGCGGAACTCGTGGAAGCTGTACTTCACCATCGATCCTATAGACCAGCAGACGGGAGTTATTGCTGGAGGCTGTGGTCGTTGCTGCTTTTGTTTTTGTGGCTATATACAAAACAATCCAGCAATGCAATTCTCATTCTCCAGATCGATGCTTCAAAACCATGCTTGGGCTCACTCGCTTGAAACCAAGACTGATCATAAGCATATTCAAGGAGTTTGCGATAGTTGTCAGGTTTTCCTAAGGTTGAAGGTTTTAACCCAGCAAACCGTGCAAGAAATTTAAGTGATCCCCCATTGACTGATACAAATCGGTCCGGCCTTGCTAACGAGAGAAGCCTCGTAGCAATTCCTTGTCCGATGCCACTAAATTTCCTTATTTCCTCATAGGAGATGAACGCCAGGTCGGGAAAGGCATCATTTTCGGCAGTAGCTACCTTCCGAAGAATCCTCTGGATATTGTCAGCATTAATGCCAAATACCGTTCCCATAGAAGATTGCCGCATTTTGCCGAGCAAAGCCCAGCTATCGAGACTTAATCCAAGAACCCGTCTTTTTTCGGAATCTTCCAATGTTTTGAGATTTTTACGGGCAATAATATCGTGCAAGATATCAATAGTATGTAGCCAGCTATCGCTCTCTCCAAGTACTGAAAAATTCGATCGGTTGCTCCACCATATGTCGCATTCTCGCACAGCATTGACATAACTACCCCAGTCCTTAACTCCTTCGAGGAGTTCAATTGGCTTGGTCTTACCATTTTTTGGCTTTACGCGCGCATATTTTCTAGTTTTCTCGTAATCATCTTTATAAGAGTCAATTGTATCTTGTTCCAAGTGTCCGCACTTATTCCAGAGTATATCAAACCACGCAGATACAGAATGCGTGTCTTCGGATTCAAATATAGCTTCCTCATTATTTTGAAAGCCACCTGCTGTAAAGTTGGCACTGCCGACCCAGGCACAAGCTCGACCCTGCCCAGTAAACAGGTAAACTTTCGGATGAAAATGTCGATCTTTCGCCAAGCGCAATTCCCCCAACTGATTCAACCTACGAAGTGCCTCTGGCTCAGTTAAGTGGTTCCACAGGCCGATAATCGCACGCACCTGCAAAGCCTGCTTATTGTATTCTTCTTCTAGAATACTGAGACCTTTATGTTCAGTTGCCCATGCTGAAACCAGATCGAGTCTGGTCGCCCATCTAAGGTTTTCTTTAAAACGTACCACAATATTCTTACTATTAATCAACATGATAATCGCCCTCTTATATCAAGCAGTAGTAAAGGAGTTATCGACCCCTAACAACGTCACCCATTAGTATTCTATCACTGAGGGATTTACGCTGATCCAGATCCCTTGAATATTTTCATATTCCTGTTATCCTATTGAGAAATTAATATAGTATACCGATCAGTTTTTATCATAACCATTCACATTCCTACCTAGGGTACTTTTGGTAATCTTAATTGATGATCGGTTTCCTCTATGAATTTAGTGTTTCTATCTTGTCAATCCTTATGACAATGATAGCGTCATCCTGGAATTGCCACTTGATATTTATGTCATAGAGATTCATGCCGTATTGCTTGTCATCATCTTCTCGTATTCGCCATGCTGGACGAGGATCTTGCCTCAGCACTGCAATGATAAAACTGCGTAGTGTTGGCATTGTAGCTTCAAGTTCCTCCAGTTGAGCTTCGGCGCAGTGGGAGAACAACACTTCAGTGGCTTTGCCCGGTATTTCCGCAGCAAATCCACCTTTGGCCTCTGGCAGGCTGTCAGCAAACGGCAAGTAAGGCTTGATATCAAGTATAGGTGTACCGTCCAGCAGATCAATGCTACCTAGCTGTATCCTGACACGACCATCTCGTAACTGATAACCGTGATTTTCAATTAGCTCACATGCCAATACCATTGGGACGAAAGGGTGAGCGTGAGGCAAAGACACCTACCCTGGTTTTGCCACCAAGACGAGGTGGCTGCACAGTTGAAGACCAGCCTTGTGCAGCAGTAGCATGAAAATGGAACAGCAACCAAAAGTGTGAGAACTGCTCAAGTTCCCGAAGTATATGACAGTCAGTGAAAGTTGATTTCAGCACAACTCCATCAATGGCCTGCTTCACCAGATTGGGCTGACGCGGGATGGCAAACTTCTGCTTGAACGGACTATGGATATAGCCCACAGGTTCAATCATGATAGTGGATTCAGATTCAATGTCTTTCAAATAGACAAAGCCTCCTGTTCCGGGCAAAGACAGTATTAGTACCGCAGTGATACTACAGACTTACCTATGAATCTGTTTTCGCATGCCGGCCTTGAATCGCTTAAAATTTTTTACATAGGTTTCAGCACTCAATAGCAATCGCTGTTGCTGTGCATCCCCAAGATCTCTCACAACCTTTGCAGGTGAACCCATGACTAACGAGCCATCTGGAATTTGTTTGCCCTCGGTCACCAGGCTGTTGGCGCCAATAAGACAGTTCTTGCCAATGACAGCACCATTGAGGATCACAGAATTGATGCCAATTAGAGAGTTATCACCAATCCGACAACCATGCAGCATTACTTTATGGCCAACCGTGACATTTTTGCCGATACAGAGGGGTATCCCGGGGTCGGTGTGTAGCACCGAACCATCCTGGATATTTGAATTCTCTCCAATACTAATCAGTTCGTTATCTCCGCGAATGACTGCACTGAACCAGACACTGACATTATTTTCTAATCGTACTCGTCCTACCACGGTGGCATTTTCTGCTATGAAGTGGTCGTCGCCTACAAATTCAACGCGGTGTTCCTCAAGACAGTAAATCATGATCATTTCCTCTGAGCATAGCATACAGTTAGGATTATATCAGTCCGGGAAGGTATCGTCTTGTGCAGGGCAATTACCCTAATGGTGGCAATGAGTGTCGGAAATATTCCCAAACCAGATGAGTCTCTTCTGTTTGTAGTGTAAGCTGCGTACCCGAGAAAGTATTCTCCAAATCAATTCAATAATAAAGGATGAGTAGTCATGTAGTATCAATTGCAAAATAGCAAAAGGTGCTTCTGTCCAGTTTATGTTATACAATTTTTGAATTGAATTTCGTGATAACGCTATAAAGTAACAAAACCAACAATCATCCGATATGGAAGTGCAATCATCCATACCCAAGACTATATTCTCCCAATTAATTCAATAATAACGCAAGAGTAGTCATTTGATATTAATTGCAAAATAGCAAAAGGTGAGTCTGACTAGTTTATGTTGTAGAATTTAAATTGAATTACGTAATAACGCTATAAAGTAACAAAACCAACAAAACCAACAAAAGCAATAATCATCCGACATAGAGGTGCAATCATGAAAAACAGTGCTGTAAAGATGTCTCGAATTTTCCTGCCTGCCTTGTTTGCAATGCTCACAACCTCGGGCGCAATTGCCCAAGGCAATATAATTACTGGCGAAGGAATACCCGACCCTAATCCGGTGGTTACGCAAAACTGGGGAGAACTGCCCGCAGGCAGAAACTGGGGATCAACAGCCGGCATTGATATAGACCCAACAGATGGCCACATCTGGGCTTATGAACGATGCGGTGCCAGCAGTTTCGGTGGTGGGGTGCCGGTAAATTGCGACACCAATCCGGTAGATCCGATATTCAAATTCAATAGGCATACCGGCGAGATCATGGCCAATTTCGGAGGCGGTCTGATGCAGACCCCGCATGGCATTTATGCCGCTGAGGATGGCACGGTCTGGGTCACCGACTTTGCAGCCAATGCCGATGGCACCAAGGGCCATCAGGTGCATCATTTTAGTGCTGATGGTGAGCTGCTAATGAGTCTGGGTACCCCTGGCCAGGCCGGTACAGATCTCGGCATGTTCAATCAGCCTAATGATGTGGTGGTAGGCCCAGACGGTAGTATCTATGTTTCTGATGGCCACAATGGACAGGGCATGACCACGGTCGCGGCGATGGAAGAAGGCCGCGCAAACGGGAATACCGGACGCATTATGAAATTTGCGCCTGATGGCACTTTCATCAAGGAATGGGGACAGATAGGTGTCCGTCATGGTGAATTCCGAACACCCCATGCCCTGGCGTTTGATGCCCAAGGTCGTCTATGGGTTGCTGATCGCGGTAATCACCGGATTGAAATATTTGACCAGGACGGCAACTATCTGGAATCACGCTATGCCTATGGTCGAATCAGTGGAATGTACATCACAGAAGACAATATGGTGTATGCCATTGATTCCGAGTCCAGTCCAACTAACCATGTAGGATGGCGCAATGGAGTTCGTATCGGCCCCCTGGAAGAAGACACCATAGTTGGCTTGATTCAGCCGTTCGAAAGACCGGATCGTGAAGGTCAGGGGACTGCGGGTGAAGGCGTTGCTGTGGATGCCGAAGGCAATGTCTATGCAGCGGAAGGACCTAACTCATTGAGCTGGGCGGGAGGAGCGTTTACCAAGTATGAAAGGCAGCCCGGCAATTCTTAATAATTTAATTAGCGTTCCATTACAGGTTAAAGCCGCTGGCGCGGTCGCAACAGGCGGGGTGGCTATTGCCATCCTGCTTATCGTTGCCAGTATTGATTCTTTGAAGGTACGACCGCAGGATTGCAGCCACAAATTATCAGGACTATCGAGGGAACGTGTTCTTCAGGGGGTTGCTGGTAAACCTTTTGCAGCCCGACGGAACAACCAACGCAATCCACTATTGCTGCGCAGCATGAGATTGGTAGCCAGCAAGGTTGCCTTCACAGAGCGGCGAGAAATTTTGACCTGATCAGAAGAGGTAAAGAGCGGGTTCTGCTCAATTTTTTGCAGGGTCAGTACCGCCATACCAAGAGCCCATAGGCAAAACCGGCGCATACCTGGTTCTCTCACCGGAAGGGTGCAAGTATATTCCAGAGCATTCTGAAGATGCCCATGGGCGATACCGATCAGGTTATGTAAGCCGCTCTGGAATGCTTCCGACTGATGGTGCTCTGGCAGATTTTCAAATGATAGGCTGTCATCACCAAACACCGAACGCGGTAACCAGCAGGCACCACGTTCATGGTCAGTCCAAATATCCTTCAAGATATTGGTCATTTGCAGCCCCTGGCCAAAAGAGATGCCCAGTTCGCGCAGGTGGGCATGTCTATCCTCTAACTCCTGACACTGAATACAAAACAGGTCAGTGAGCATTTCACCGATGACCCCGGCCACGGCATAACAGTAGGCATCCAGTTCCGGAAGGTCTCGCAACCCAGTCAAGCTACTGTTGCGCTGAAATTTTTGCATGTCCAGACACATCACGGAGACGCAGCGCTCAAGGATATGTCGCTCGGCCTCAGTGAATGAGTGAGTAATGCCGACCACTCGGTATGAATTACGCATAAGTTCCGCTTCGGCCGACAATTCCGGGCAAAGTAACGGTGAGACGGAAGCTGAGAAATCTGCTGGGTCTTCCTCCCCCTTGACTGTAGATAAAAAACGTTTGAGATTTTCTTCTTTTAGACTGACATCCATTTGTGGATCATCCTCAATAGTGTCAGCAATACGGCACAGCAAATAGGCATTGGTCACTATCACCTCCAGGCGATGTGGCAAAGCCGGAATGGTCAGTGCAAAGGTTCTGGACACACCGGGCAGTATGTCAGTCTGATACTGAAGATCCTGTTCCAGAGTCATTGCAGTATTAGTATTCACTTCAGACACAATTTATGACTTTCTGAGTTGTCTGTTCAAAGGAATAGACTCAGACTGAGTTCGAAAAAACTGTCCCGGCGTGCCTGATAGAAAATTTCATCGGGGTCGATTTCCAGCAAGCCATACCACTCCAGACTGATGGACCAGCGGTCGGTGAGCCGCCGACTGAATTCTACTGCGGCCAATTGCGAATCGCGTTCCATATCCCGAATTACGCCAATTGTCAGTTCGCTGCCACTGACATCGTTGAAACCAAAGCGAGTTAACACGGCTAAATCATTTTGCAAGGTGAGCGGATTTCGCCTCGGCAATGCCCGATCGCCTCTGGCATCAATGTTCCACTCGGAAACCAGCGAAAGATCCGTGCCACCAAAAACAGATTGGAATTGATATTCAAAGCCCATGACCGCCGCCGCATAATCCTCTTGCTCGCCAACCAAGTTGGTTTCACCACTGCGATGAATCGCTTCCAACTTCAGCAGCCAGGCACCGGTAGTCAGCTGAGCATCAAGCCCATACTGACGGATATCATCGTAGTGTTGCAACAAGGCTGGTGAGCCGATGGCATCCAGCTCTGGAAATAACACAGGCTCCCGACTGGTGCCGTCAAACACACTCAAGCCGAGGTCCAGTGGACCAAAGGAATGGCTGTATCGGGCAGCAAGATCGATATGTCTTTCATCATTGGACGCAGCTCGCGAAATAGGATCGGGATCTACCGGAAGTGCCAGTCGCAGTCGGCCCCCGGCTCCGGGAAATGTGCGTGGCCGATGAAATGGAAGCACAAATAGCTCGGCAGTGCCCCAGTTACCAAAGCGGGTGAAATGGACCATCGTCTGCCCCAGTTTCTGCTCAGCTGACGGATTCTCGACGAGATCAACCTGATTAATGATATCAACTAGATGCTGAGACTCCGTTACGCCCCAAAAGACCTGATCAATGCCCAGTCGTAATTCCCACTGGTCATCACCAATGTCACCAAACATCAGGAAATACGCTTGACGCAAATCCATGTGGGTTCTCTCCGAATCGACATGGTCGATGCGCAGAAAGGGGGTGAGATTAAAACTCCATCCCTGAGCATTCTCAAAATATAGCCTTGGTGTCAGCGAAAATCCGCTTGCGGAGGAGGTCTGTCCAGGATAGAGGCCGCTTTCAGGGGAATGGCGGGTCTCCAGTGTAAGATCGCCGGCAAGATCGAAAAATTCAACCTGAGCTTGGGCCAATGGACATGCTACGCCAATGCTTACGAGAAGCATGAGCAAAATACGGGGACCCGGCAATATGTTGAACATTGTGCTGCGGCACCCGGAATCAGGTGGCTGCGATTGCATCACTAGCCTTTGGCTCAACGGATACGCCTTAAGCCAGTCTGAGTGAACTCGTTTGCGTTGACATCCTCGCCATAGACGAAGTCGGACCAGGTTAGCGTCGTACTTTTACCGGTCACATGGTTGACCATGTCGAGAGTATGAGCCTGCCAGTATCTGTCCTGATATTGCTGATAGTCTTCAAAATTTAGTGTTTTCAGGAGGGAATCCTTGCGATCGTAAAACTCTATACGACGGATGCGCAACTCATCCTTGTCCCGCCAGACTACCTGACGCCGGTATCCCGACCGTTTATCTACCGGATAGCGTTCGGTTACCGTGCATTCCGAATTTGCACATGACTCATCACGTAAGTATTTATAGGTGAATTTTTCAACCTCAGGCACCCCCATATCTTCGTAAGCAAATTCGCTGCCCATGAAGGAGCCAGAACGGTTGGAGGAAGCGATCCTTTTCACCCTTTGCAATGCCGGCAGATACAGCCACTGCTCATCATTTTCCTCACGGCGAGAGTGGACAAGAAATGCAGTGCCGGCGACATCGCGAGGTTCGTCGAAGATAAAGAGGCTTCGGTCGCCGTCATTCTCCATCTCAAGGACCTTGATCCGCAACTGGCGTTCACTTTCCTGACCTTGCCGATTGCGTAACAGCATATTGAGATTGGCGGTATAGTTTGCGAAACCATCCAAGGCCTCATGGTATTCTTTCTCAATACGCAGGCCTATCTCTTCTGGGGTCTGGGACAAAGCTGACATCCCATATGAGCCCGCCACCACCGAGAATAAAAGCGCAGTTAGCGCAGGTTTTACTGTGATCATGGATTTCATTACCTAGCTGTTATTGTTGTTTATAATCTACTAAATCGGTAATTGTAACCGAAATGACTAATTGGAAAAACATCACCTGAGCGAAAACTTTGCTCTCCTGTTTTGTTACAGCCATAATGATTATGGGCTTGCAAAAACATATATTGTCATTCAAATCAATAATATACAGAATAGTAAAGATCAGTTAATGGGGATATAACTAGTGTCTAGTCAATCGAAAAATGGCGGATGTGCCTACTTCGGTTTGGCCCACCGTATTGATTACCAGAAAGTGCGAATAATCCCGCCTATGTGACGAATATCTCTTGACTTGCTACTAGCCAGCCCAAAACCCAACGAGAGTGTTGGCAATCGGATCATTATGAGATCAAAAGAATGCTTTGGTTAAACCTACCTGCTGGCATCTGTCTTCTACTTCAGGGGTGCCCGTATTATTCATTTCTCCAACCATTGGTTGAAATAGAAACTTGCAGTCAGTTTCCTGTGATGGCTAGAGGTGCGGATGGGTTGGTCAATGCATCTTCCGGGTCGGTATACTCGACACTTGCCACCTCTGTTGTTAAACCAAGATGCCCCTCAATACGGGCAACCCGGACGGATACATCAACAACTTCACCCCTCAGTGTGCGGACTTCCATAGAAAGATCATCAATTCGGGTGTTGACATCGTCGATTCGGGTGTTGATGCTAGCAACCGAGTCGTCAATTCGGGTATTGATAGAACTAAATCCCCATAAATTCACGCTGATCAAGATGGCAGCTACTGATAGAAATACTCCCATCTGACCATTGCTAAAGACATGAAAACTCTTTGACTTAGCCTCTTCAAGAACTTCTTTCTCATCCTGTTTCATTGATGCTACCTATGAATTGACTCCATCCATGAATTAGATTGTAGGATAGAAAATTGACCGCTGCAACTGTCTTAAATCTACCAAACAATCCCTCATTAGTGGCTAGTCAGTGGTTTTGTGCTGCCAGTGTCAAGTCAATGGATATTTGTCGCATAGATGAATTATTTACTTGCTCTGATTAGCAAGGCAGTCAGTTAAACCGAGGCGCGTTCATTCGTCACTTTTTGATTAACTAAACACTAGTCAATTTATTACTAACCAAGACCTATGCGTTAAAAAATTAATTAAATCAGACGCTTAGAAACTAGCGCATTCTCAGGGATTAAACTAATCCCTAAAAACGCTTTATTCACAGGGTTCTCCCAAGAAGGCTAAGTCTCAATCAGCAGGAATATGCAATTTGCTTTTGAAAGCTATGAGGTTTCCCTACCAATCTCGGATTTCAAAAAAAAATGATTGACCCTATTCGAAACGTGGACCCTAAATAAATTCATTTTTGACTGAAATTAAAAGAAATAAGCCAATTTAATTTCACCGTTGACTGGCTACTGCTGGCTAACCACTGCTACTTGGATCTTATGGACTTGCCGTTTCGAGGACTGATGAGGTATCAAGATTGTTGGCCTCTGGTCGAATTACCAGCATAATAAAGCATGCTGTTAGCCAAGGTTGCAAGATAATATTTTCATTGATCAGGCAATGTTTTTGACGGACTATGACAAGGCAAGATGCCTGTGATTAATGCAAAGCCTCCGAATTGATTCTTATTCACACATTGAGAAGCATTTAAAGACTCGATCATGGCACTAGTGACTTTTTCTGAATTTGCTTCTGAATTTGCGCCTGATTCTCCTCCCCCTTATGCTTATCAAGCCGCCAACGGTTTCTCAATACTTGCAATCACACCCCTTGATTGCTGTTGTTTCAACCCTTGCGTTTCCCATAGACTCGACTTTTGCCAAAATATGAAATGAACAGTAAACCTAAAGGAGAGCGGCAGAACATCGGTCCCCAAAGACAATAAATCCAAAATTCTGCTATGGTGTTCACGTTGACACTCTCAGCTTAGTCGTTGAAGCTAGGCTGATACCGTGATCACAAGGAATGACAAGAACAATAATGGTGAGACATTGACTTGACTGGGCCAGGGTATTTTCATCGGGGTTTGAATTGCGCCACAGCATCTATTCAAGGTAAATTAGTGTTAATCTCAAGGTTGTTGGTCTTCCTAACTCTATGCCAATTCGTAGTATGGTCTAAGTGGGATCTTTTTATTGACCAGTGAGAGTGGTCTGCCTTTCCTTCCTGAGGAAGTTGATGATATATATAGTCGGTATCTAATAGAAGTTGATTTGATGGTTTTTTGCCAGCATTTTTGGGCCATTATTATCATTGCCAAAGGAGCATGAGGCAAAGATCTCACACCAAGGGCTGAAAGTTAGGGTAACGATGAGAACACTGAAACAAGTGAATTCACCAGGTGAGAGCGTTACTGGCGCAAGGAATCGTAGATGCAAATATTTGCGATACAGAAATGGCTGGCCACAGCAGTTGTTACCGCTGTGTGTGTGGTAAAAACTATGTCGGTAGAAGGCTCAACTAACGTATATTCCGGCATTGAAGATCTTGCCGAAGCCCGAAAGGCACTGGTAGAAGGTCGCTGGCAAGAGGCGGCGGAACTCGGTGAAGCGGCTGGGACGGCTATGGGTCTCGCTCTTGCTGCTGAAGCATTGTCCATCTACGCCTATTATGTGCTACCGGAAGCTAATCGCCTGGAACTACTTCAGCGAGCTATCGAACTATCCGAAAAGGCTGTCCAACTGCAACCTTCGGATCCGTGGGTGCGATTTCAGCTGGCTCATGCCGTAGGTCGCTACGCACAAAGCATTCCTATGATCAAGGCATTGGCAGAAGGTTATGTAAGCCGTTCGCGTCAACTTGCTGAGGAAGTCCTCGCTCTTGACTCGGAAATGGTCTATGCATTGCTTCAGCTTGGCTCATGGCACATAGAGGTCGTATTGAAAGCCAGTCCACTAGTGGCTCGCATCACTTATGGTGCTAGTGTGAATAATGCCTTGGAGCATTATGAACGCGCACTGAAATTGGCCGAAGCAGATATCGTGGTGTATGCTGAAGTGGGTCGGGGGTTGCTAAGCCTCAACCGCCGCAAGCATGGTACCCGGGCTAAGGAGTTGCTTCGTCAAGCGGCAGACTTGGAACCACGGGATGCCTTTGAGGGGATCCGCCGCCAATTTGCGATAGAAAAGTTAGAGGAAAACAGATGACATCAAATCTACTTAAAGCGATGTTACCTGTTTAATAGGGTACAGCTAGGATATAGCGGGCTATTTATCCGTCTTTCGAAAGTCCCCATAGGCAGCCAAGATCAGTCCTGCCGCCATGTACATCTCCATAACCCGCCTACGGAACTTTCGGGCAGCTTTTATGACTTGGTCAAGCCCAGATCCAAGGGACCTGCTTTGCCACAGCCTCAACGGTAACGGCATGGCCTTCACAATAGCTCCTCAGTCAAAGCAGTTTTTGCAGAAAGGTAATTCATGGTTTTGACTTCACCAAATATTTACAGGTCCACTTTCACATGCTCAAAAAGCTTTCTTGTGATGCCCTTGAAATAAAAATGTCACATTTTCACAAAATGCCCACCTTAAAGTACAACGATTGTTCTGCCTTATTTGCTCAGCACGGAGCCAGGCTTATGCTCAGATTGCGTTTTAGTCTGTTGCTTTCATTACTTTGCTGTTCCCTAGTGCCCGGAATTGCTCTGGCCTCTGAATTGGAAAATGATATACCGGCCTATGAGCCAGTGTCCGGAATTTTTGGCACCCTCACCAGTGTGGGCTCCGACACCCTGGCTAATCTGGTGATATTCTGGAGCGAAGAATTCAGCCGTTTCTATCCGAATGTCAATATCCAGATTCAAGCTGCTGGATCCTCTACTGCCGCACCAGCATTGACTCAGGGTACCGCCAATATTGTGCCAGTGAGCAGGGAATTGAAAGATAGCGAGATCGAAGCCTTTGAAATTCGCTTCAGTTATAAGCCGACAGCCGTTCCGGTGGCTATAGATGCCCTGGCTGTTTTTGTTCACCAGGACAATCCGCTAGAGGGATTGAATCTGCAGCAGCTGGATGCCATTTTTTCCATCACCAGGTACTGCGGATATACACACCGAATTAATGACTGGAGTGAACTTGGACTAAGCCATGCTTGGGAAAGCAGACCAATTCAAATCTTTGGTCGCAACTCGGTTTCTGGAACTTATGGTTACTTCAAGGAAGTTGCCCTGTGCAGTGGAGACTTCAAAAAGGAGGTCAATGAGCAGCCCGGATCGGCCTCGGTGGTGCATTCTGTTGGAACCTCCATCAGTGCCATCGGCTATTCCGGTATTGGCTACCGGACACCCAATGTGCGCGCTCTGTCACTGGCCCGATCGGCCACAGCACCTTTTGTCGAGGCAACAGCGGAGAACGTCATTGCCGGGCACTATCCCCTGGTACGAATCCTCTACATTTATGTCAACAAGGAACCCAATCGAGAACTTCCGCTCCTGGAGCAGGAGTTTCTGAAACTGGTCCTGTCACGGGAAGGCCAGGATATCGTCAGGCGTGACGGATACATACCCCTGTCAAAGCCAATGATTGAATTTACCCGTCGCCGTCTTGATTTCTAGAAAATTACAGAATTTCCAGATATCTGTATGACATCGGTCTGAGCTAATGGTATGAATAGTCAATTGCCGGATGTCATAGCTGAATCCAAAGAACAGACCGCAGGGCCAGTTATCACTGATACAACAGCAGCGACCTGTCTGCATCAATCCAGCGGCAAGAGTAGGAGGCGGTTGCTCCAGAATCAGGTGGCTGGACTGATCATCCCGCTAGGTGGAATAGGCGTTATCCTTACGCTGCTTTTACTGTTTGTTTTCCTGTTGTTTGAAGTGTTACCCCTGTTTCGTTCTGCCAGTCTTGAGTTGTTCACTGAGTTTTCTCTGCCGACACCAGCAAATGTCCAAACACTTCACCTTGCAGCAATGGAACAGGGGAGTATTGGATTTCGCCTCACGGATGATGGTACAGCCAGTTTTATAGATCTGGCTTCCGGTAGACTGATCAGTCAAGAAAAGTTGCCGCTGGCTGAAGATGATGTGATCACGGATTTCACGACTACAATGGGCAACGGTACATTGATGGCGGTAGTCCTGGCATCGGGTAAAGCTCTGGTGTTTGTCCGCCAATACCGAACCGATTTCAGCACTGAAAATAAAAACCGTACCATCACCCCCTTCCTGGTCTACCCACTGGGACGCAATCCGATTGCGCTTGGCAGTAAGGGTATACCTACCAGCCTTGCTGTTGCCGGTCAGGATGACAGCATCATGCTGGCAGCCTGGGATCCCACCGGGCATATACGGGTATTGCATGCAAAACGTGAGCGGGATCTGATGTCGACAATTGACCCCGCAGCTAGTTCAGCCTATGAAATATATACCTCTTCTTTCAATGAAGAGACTTCCGGTGATGAGCAAAGGATTCTCATAGATAGCACTCTGCGACACCTCTGGTTTTTGTCAGAATCCGGACAGCTCCGGGCATATGACCTGAAACAGTTATTTGCTGGCAATTCATCAGCAGTTGATTTTACTCTGGGAATTACGGAGCCAAACCTCTCTGCCGCACAGTGGTTGCCAGGTGCCGATTCCCTGCTGCTGCCCGATTCGGTGGGTCGAATACACCAGTTTTTCCTCAACGGTATTGATGCCAATAATCCCCTGTTACCAGCTCGAGTCTTCACCGTCTCCAATCAGTCACTGGCAACACTGGTTTCTGAACGGCGTGCAAAGAATTTCATCAGTATTGATCAGCAAGGTTTTCTGCGTGCCTTTAATGCCACCAGCAACAGGGAAACATACAGTGTACAGGTCTCCGCGGGAGCACCACTTGCCATGGCGGTGGCTCCCCGAGGTAATCTGCTGGTGCTTGAAATTAAGCCGAACCGGTTTTCGGTGTGGCGAATTGACAATCCTCATCCCGAGATTTCCTGGACTGCTCTGTGGGGCAAAATTTGGTATGAAGGTTACGCCGAACCGGACTATATCTGGCAATCTTCTGGTACCGGCAATTCTTCCGAACCCAAGTACTCCCTTGTCCCGCTCTCCTTTGGCACCTTGAAGGCAGCGTTTTATGCCATGTTGCTGGCGGCCCCTCTGGCACTCTGCGGTGCCATCTACAGCGGCTATTTCATGGCATCAGCCCTGCGCCGCAAGGTCAGACCGACGATTGAATTAATGGAAGCACTGCCAACGGTAGTGCTGGGCTTTTTGGCTGGTCTGTGGTTCGCACCTGTGTTCGAACAGCATTTGCTGGCAGTGTTCAATATACTGGTCATTCTGCCCTTTAGCATTCTCTTGACCAGTCTGGGCTGGTCTCTGCTGCCAGGAAATATTCGGCAAAGTTTGCCTGACGGCTGGGTGGTGGTTCTGTTACTGCCGGTCATACTGCTCGCTGGCTGGCTGTCTTTTGTCGTATCTACGCCTGTTGAAATCATGTTTTTTGCCGGCGATTTTCGCTCTTGGCTTAGCAGGGAACTGGGCCTGGACTATGTTCAACGTAATGCCATGGTGATCGGAATTGCCATGGGATTTGCTGTGATTCCCACCATCTTTGCCATTGCTGAGGATGCGATTTCCTCGGTACCGCGCCATTTGTCCTATGGTTCGTTGGCTCTGGGTGCCACGCCTTGGCAGAGCCTGTATCAAGTAATTCTGCCCACTGCTAGCCCAGGACTGTGCAGTGCATTGCTGGTCGGATTAGGAAGGGCACTGGGCGAGACCATGATCGTGCTGATGGCCACTGGCAACACACCAATTATGGACTTTGACCTGTTTGATGGCATGCGCACCTTGGCTGCCAACATTGCAATAGAGATTCCGGAATCAGCGGTGGACAGCACTCACTATCGTATTCTGTTTCTTGCAGCGATGGTCCTGTTTTTATTCACGTTCTTTATCAACACAGTGGCTGAACTAGTCCATCAGCGTTTACGGCAGAGGTATAGCGGACTGTGAAAGTGGCTCGTTTGCAGAACTGGGCTGGTTCGGGCACGCCATTTATCTGGATCACTGCCAGTGCGGTTGCCATCAGCCTAATCATGGTGGTTGGTTTGCTGTCACTCCTGGCATTCAAGGGGATGGGCCATTTTTGGCCCAAGCAGGTTATGCAGGGTAACTACAACCCACCAATTGCCAGCAGAGCCATCGCAACATCGGAATTTATCGGGGAACGAGTTCAGTTTGAAGCAGTAGCGGCAGAGCAACTGGCTGATAATGGCTTTGCGCTTTCTCTTGGAGTTGACACCTACCAACGCCAGCTGGTCAAGTTCGGTAATCGGGACTTGTCCGAGTCAGATTTTGGCTGGATCGTAATGGAATTCACTTCTGATATTGCTTATCCAGCGGATATAGTCGTGCTGGAGCGTCGTCGCTGGGGTAATCTTTATGGGTATATGGAATCTGTGTTGCAGCAGGCTAAGGAAGTAGTGCCAAATGCTGGTGATCAGTCAACTGACGAGACGCTTTGGCAGGATTTTCAACAGCGTCTCCAACGGACAGCGCAGTTACTTGAGGAAATCAGCTTGTTGGAAAGTCGGCAACTGGCTCGAATAAATCGACAGATTGAACAGCTGCGTCGACAACAAAGCCGTAATGAATTACTGATTAGCGAACCAGCACAGGACCTGGATGCTGACGTTCGTCAATTATCGCTTCTTGAGTCCCAGTATGGAGATTTTCAGACACGCTTGAATAATCTTGCCGAACAGGTCAATCGTGATTCGGTGCGGCTAATCACCGCCAATAATCAACGCATCGAAATACCGCTAAGCGAAATCATTCGTGCTTATCGTCCCAACCAGTTAGATTTTACAGAAAAACTGACCCTTTTCATGACAAAGGTACTTGAGTTCGTTGCTGATGATCCCAGGGAGGGCAATACCGAGGGTGGCATCTTTCCAGCTATTTTTGGCACCGTGGTGATGGTGCTATTGATGTCGATGTTAGTAGCACCGTTTGGCGTGATAGCGGCCATCTATTTGCGTGAATACGCCAGACAGGGACTGCTGACACGCATAATTCGTATAGCGGTCAATAATCTCGCCGGCGTACCCTCTATCGTCTATGGTGTGTTTGGTTTGGGGTTTTTCATTTATATCGTGGGTGGAGAGATTGATCGCCAGTTTTTTGCTGAGGCCCTTCCGGCACCAACTTTTGGAACACCGGGCTTGCTTTGGGCATCCCTGACTCTGGCCCTGCTGACCATGCCAGTGGTAATTGTTGCCACCGAAGAGGGGCTGGCACGAGTTCCCCGCAGTCTGCGCGAGGGTAGTCTGGCCTTGGGAGCTACCAAATTTGAAACCATCGTCAAGGTGGTCTTTCCCATTGCCAGTCCGGCCATGATGACCGGGCTGATGCTGGCTATCGCACGGGCGGCGGGCACAGTGGCTCCCCTGATGCTCGTCGGAGTGGTCAAGCTAGCCCCCTCACTGCCGGTAAATGGCCTATACCCCTATCTTCATCTCAACCAGAAGTTCATGCATCTGGGCTATCACATTTATGGAGTCGGATTGCAAAGTCCCAATACGCAAGCAGCAATGCCGCTGGTCTTTGCCACCGCCTTGCTGTTGGTGGCAGTAATTGCTTTGCTGAATTTCAGTGCGGCAGTGTTAAGAAACAGATTGCGGGAGGGACTTTAACCAACATGCTGCTTGGCATCGAAGGCGAGCAAGGTTCGGATCGGCCAGACCTGACAATGCCTAGGACTCTTTAGTTAAAGAAATAGCGAATGGCTACAGGGGTTGAAACAAGGTGGGCACACCAGACTTGCTGCAGGAGCGTAGCATTGCACTTCATGTTGATGGCAAGGGTTCAGACGACCGAGAGTGTAAGGTCTGGGTGTAGCCTGTTGAGGTTGGGCAATGATTTAGATTGCCATGGTATGCGTTTTGATCCCTTGACCGAAATCTTTGTCGAACCCAGTTTGCGCACCTTGATGACGAAACGTGCAAGCAGATTGATGCCAGAGCTATTCAGGAACTCCAACTCCAGCAAGTTAAGATTGATCTGATCCGGGCTTTGGTCAAGAACTTCGTCCATTAGTTTTAGGATGGGTTCATAAGCTTCCATCCCGGACAACCGCATGGTGCCTTCAAAGTGGATGGTTGATTCCTCGCTCCAAATTCGATACTCGCCGGTCTTTATTTCCATTGAAAAATCCTAGCCTCTACTTAGTGTCGCTGAATCGTCTCTTGAGGCAACAGTCAGTTGCTGTCAGGAGGTTAAATTGTAGTACAGTCTATTCAAGTGGTAAACTGGCATGAGCTTCAAGGTTTATGAACTCAGAATCGTCAGTTTCGGCGAATTTCCAGAAGAACTCGACCGAGTAATCGCTCATCAGTGTCAGCAAACCCAGCCCCGAGCCAGTCAAATTCGGATCGGCAGCATTAAACTCAAGACGCTCAATCAGCAGGCTTGAAGGGTCACCTTTCTCCATTTTATTGAGCAATTCCTGAAATTGCATCGCCGAATCTCGTGTGATGGCATTGACAATCCGCAACAGGAACTTCTTATGTCCCAGTCCTGTATCAAGTTCGACACAGGGCGAGCAGCTAAACTTAACCGCATTTTCCAGCATTTCATTAATGATATAGGACACATTATGCCGTATCTCGTTGGCATCAGTATCCGCCTGGCCTGACCATACCGCATGCAACTTGCCCAGAAAATCTGCTGTAATATCGCAGTGTTTCCAAGCCAGCTCTAGCGGGCCTTCAAACAATTGCAATCGGAATGTTGGTATTTGCTTATGCTCAACGACCTCCGGGTTTCCTATCACTTCCTGCATCACTGATTACCTGTGTTTCATAACAACAAGTGTAATGTCGTCAAAGATGCTCTGGTCTCCGATAAAGCTCATGACATCATCAACAATCCCTTTGGTCACCTCTTCAGGTTCAGCCTGGCCATAGCGAATTGCACTCTCACAAAGACGATCAAAGCCAAACAATTCGCCAGCACTGTTCTCTGCCTCGGTAACTCCGTCTGTGTGCAATATCAGGGTATCGCCAGTGGTAAAACTTAGCTGTCGGCTACTAATGAAGGGGGCAATATCGAACTCCAGGCCTACCGGAAAACCAAGTTCCATGGTATCAATTTTTTCCAGGCTGCCGTCCGCCCGGAGAATTAGGGCAATCTCATGCTGTCCGGTTAGTGTCAGCATTTCATTGTCATAATCGATAAAGGCCAGTGTCAGATGCTTGTCAGTCTCTGTGCGTTCGATATTCTTGAATACGGCTCGATTGACTGTATCCAGAAACTTTTCGTTACTGGCCTCGCCCTGTTCATACAAGCCGCGGGCAATAGACTGCACCATCAGCATCAGCACACCACTTTCCAAGCCATGACCGGTGACATCACCGATGCCGATTTTCACATTAGTCCCGTTTTGCAGCACATCGTAGTAATCGCCACCGACTTCATCGGCAGGCTTCATGAAACCCGAAACCTCCAGGGTGGGCAAGTACTTTAGCTCCCGTGTGCGTGGCAGTACCATGGTCTGGATGTGTTGTGCAATTTCGAGTTCGGCACCAAGTCGTAAATTTTCGGTTTTCAGTTTCTCGTTGAGCGTGATGATTTCCCGGTTTGCCTTTTCAAGGTCACGGGTACGCTCCTCCACCAGGTTTTCGAGATTTTCGGTATGCAACCGAATTTCCTTGACCATGGAGTTGAAGGCATGTCCAACCTTGCCAACCTCATCTTTCGATGGAATATCAACGCGAACGGAATAGTCTTTTTTCTCAATTTGCCGGGCGGCAACGGCCAACGCACTCAACCCGCGAGTAATGCGACCGGATATGGCGTATACAGCCAAAATTACAATAACCAGACTGATGGACAGCACCATGATTTGCAGGTTGAATATACGGAATGTGGCTGCTTCTATATCGCCCTCAATGGTGGAAAGCAGCTGGTAGAGCTCAGCCTCTGATATAAAGAATCCCATCGTCATGTTTTCGGTGCCGATTCCCGTTTCCGGATTCCACAGTTGCATGGGTTGCATGAGTTTTTGCACCACCATGTAATCGGCTCCCTCTCTTCCAAGGTTCAGATGCTGAATCGTCACACCCTCTGCTTCCGAACTCGGCAAGGTCAGACGGGCAACAGCAGGATAGCTACTGTCGCGGATTGAGCGTTCCACACCAGTAACTCCCTGTCCATCACCTTCGCCAGCGGTTAGACCGATATAGCTTTCGTCAACCTCGTTGATGGCGATGACATTTCCATTGGACATCAATAGAAAGCCAAAACCAGTTTCGGCCACAGCAATGCTTTCCACTAGAGTTTCCAGCTGGTCGAGTGTAATGTCGATAGCCACCATCCCGGCCACATCGCTGCGGTCTGCTGTCCACAGCGGGTGGAAAAAACTGACAATCGTTATGCCGGTGATGGCATCCACATAGGGGTCTGTCATCACTACATTAGTATCAAGAGGTCTGGTATTTGGATCTGCCAGCCAGTCCTGCCAGCCTTCGTAGACACCGGGGAAGAAGAAATCCCAGAAGTTCGGACCCTCATTGTGGCCCGGATATAGCTCATCAAAGGTGGCAGCCTGATCAGAATAAGGAGTGGCCCGAAGGATTGACGCATTTTTAGGGCCAACATAATACACCTGCAATTTGGAAGCACCCGACTCCATCAGTGCCGGTCCCATTAGATCCAGATACTTGCTTTGCCTGATTTGTTCCTGGGTAGCGGGCAAAGGATCAAGATTGTCATCCAGCAAATAGCCCCAAACGCTTACAGCCGAGGGAGCTCCCGGCTCATTCTGGGACCAGCCTCCGGTCTCGTTATAAACCAGCTCGGTAGTCAGCCCCTGTTGATTCTGTATTGCACTTCCAAGACTATCCTTTACGTCAGGATTATCGATCAGCTCCTGCATGCCCAGTGCTAGCATTGTCAGTTCGGAGTGTACCTGATCAAGCAACAAATCTGCCTGCGAAGTGGTCATCAGTATATAGGTTTCGAGAAATTGCTCGGTGGACTCTGTCAAGCCTGTGTTCACTTCTCGGCGGGCATCATCGGATAGGCGAGTCATATTCCAGATTGACACGCTACCCGACATTAACAGATCGAAAACGACTGCTGCACAGACGACCAGAATGAACTTGAGCCGAAAGCTGGCGAAATCGAATCTTCCAAAGTTGTTTCTAATTTCCTGCATGGTAATTGCTCTATGTGGGCTTACGTCCAGATGCTACCCAGATGGGCCAACCTGCATAACCCCGGGGATGTAGGGCGGCGAAAATATGATCATCAAAGCCTTGCTTGAACTTTTCAATGAATGCCTCATCATCCCCGCGGGCCCGCGCCATATTCTCGGCAAATAGGTGTTTCCAGGTGCGAATAATGGCTGCAAACTCCTCCGGGTTCCCGTCCAGATTGGTCACCATGAAGGACTCCATACGGATATCATCAAACCCAGCATCCGCCAGCAAGCGGCGGCCTTTTGGACCAATCTCTATATCCATATTGAAATAATCCCATAGTTTTGCCACTTCACTATAGGTCCACTGAATCGATTCGCCGCGGGGTTCACCTAGGCAGTGGGAGTTTTTCTCGTTGGTGACATAAACCCTTCCACCCGGTTTGCAGATACGGAACATTTCTTCCAGGATCAACTCTGGCCGATCGAACACCTGCAGGGAATGGCGGCAAGTCACAAAATCGAACTCGTTTTCAGAAAGCAGGATTTCCGCCGCGTCACCAAAGACATATTCGACACCGCTAACTTTGAACTCCTGTGCCATTTTTCTGGCATAGTCAAGGCTTGCCTTGGCATGATCAAGAGCCACAACTTGGGAAGGTTGAAACTCTTTCCACAGCAGAATCGCGAAATCGCCAATGCCACAGCAAATGTCGGCTACTTTCATACCTTTTGCAATCCCATGACGGGGCAAAATGTGTTTCTCATGGCGCCAGGTCATGGTGGTCTGGGTACGCAGCACTGAAACGAAGAAATCGTCCTCGACAAAGGACTGGCCTGGATAAAATTCCTTGTCGTATTCCTCCACATTGACATTGGGCAACCGGTCCGGCAGCACGCCAAACTTTCTGGCTGACCAGCCAAGAGCACTTGAGGTGGAGATTGTGATATTAAGCTTTGGATGTTCGCGACCTATTTCCGCCAAGGCAGCCGTAATGCCCTTGAAGGCAACATTGTTGGTTTGCAATAGCCGTCGCACGTTGACGTAGAGGGTACCACTGGCATTTTGAGCCGAGTCCCGCAATGCATTTAGGCAACCTTTGATCTCGCTTTCGCTTTGCGGGCGCATGTTGCCCGAAAGCTTGAAAACCTGATCGTTTTCGTTGAAGTCGAATTCAAATGAAGTGGACACTAGACATAGCTCAGTGGGTTTCGTTCAAGGTCACATCAACAATCAATTGCACTGTCTTGTTGTTCGTTAAGTTCACTTCAATTTGCGCATCGTAGTTGAGTGCCAGTTCGTAGATCCCGATACGGCGGTCGAGCTCTCCCTCAGCAAACAGAAAGCCAAGATAGATGTCCGTTGCATCCGGTGCGTAAACTTTGTCAACCAGATCAGTGAAAAACTCCTGCTCTTTCTGTGGACATGGAATACTCAGTTCAATCCTGTCGGTATCGCCATCACGCAGGATACAAAAATGCAACTGGCCCGGTTCCTTGTCCGTTCTGTAGACGGTTTCAAGCAATTCGTTCAGGGAAGTGGAGAGTAGGTTTGAATACATGAAGGGGTCAGTACGGTTCTGGCTGACCATACGGGCCACGAAATTAGCAATGTGAGTGCAATATTCCCAGTGAGAATCAATGTGGCTCGCATCCAGGTCAAATTCCAGCAATGGCTTGAAATGGTTGTTGGTTATGCTCTCCACCTGGCTGTCTTTTTTGTTTTTCATTATTTCAACCATCAGTTCGATTATGCGGCAGATATCCTTGGTCTAGATTCTCAATTGGCAACCAAAAATTACTACGAAAGATATACCAAACACATACCCGATTTCAACACCAAATCAGGCCTTGGGATTTGCGTTGTGGATTAAAGCAGTTAAATTCCCCATATTTTTTACCTCCTCCCACTACTTTCATGAGTTAATCAAGCAAAACTAGGATTTTAATACGCAATTTTTCAGTTTCGGACTTTTCGCTTGAGTGAGAAAATGACACATTGGCGAAGAAATTGCCAAAATCGATCCCAAAAGTCTTTCTAAGGGTAAAGCTCTTATTTTTGGTATATAAATCCATTAAAAATCAATAGCCTAGGTAAAATGCAAATACTTCAGGCCAAGCTGATCACTGGGATTTGATGACCATTTTTCACCATTATTGCGACCAACACATCTCATGCTCTCGGGGTGAGAGATGGTTAATCAGGTGCCAACGGTATCGGTTGCCGATTTCCATATAACGCAGACTGCTCTGTGTATAAGGGCAGCATCAGAGCGGCTTTTTTGCGATCTCTGGCAACTGGCGACAGGTCACAGAGCTAAGCATTGGCACAGCGGTGCCAATGTAAGTTTTGCTCTTGGCCTAATGTCTGCCCTGTGGGTTGTTAACCCACTGTCAGCACCGCCGCAATCCGTGTTGCAGCCGACCGTATGAATAAAAAACTGACTACTTATGCTTGGCTAGGTGGTCAGGGCTACAGATGGCTTGCCGTTAAAGGTCGTTCACTTGCCCTACTTCGCTAATCGGCGCATAATGCTTAATATAAATACCTCAACGGCTTTGCACCACCACCAGACCAGGTTGCGGAAGCATCCGTCTACCAAAAGATATCCAGATATTTCCAGATTATGTCTAACAGCACAGACAACAATCCAGAAACCAGCAGGGCAGGGCAGACAGTCGTTGAGGCAGGTGAACGGCAAGCATCGGAGCTGGCCATGACATTGGCGGAAACTCAACGCAAGCTGAGTGCGCTCACAGCTGAGTATGAGGATCTGACACTACTATACGAGGCGACAATTGCCCATGGTGAGGCGGTAGAGGATCAACTTGCCGAGGCCAACCTTGAGCTTACTCGCACTCAGACCAGGCTGCAGGAGGAGATGGACGAGGCCGTTCTCTATGCTCGCTCGGTGCTCCCGGATCCGCGCCAGCAATCACCAGCTACTGACTGGCATTATGAACCCAGCACCGAACTCGGTGGAGATCTTTTCGGTTATCATCACATCGACCCGGACCACTTTGCCATATATCTCATTGATGTTTGTGGCCATGGAGTCGGCCCGGCTCTGCTTTCATTCTCAGTTATTAATGTCTTGCGTGGCCAGTCATTAATTGGCACAGATTTTTTGTCTCCGAGTTCGGTACTGGGAGCACTCAATAATGCTTTTCCCATGGAAAGTCAGCATGACAAGTTTTTTACTATGTGGTACGGGGTACATGATCGCCGAAGCGGTGAGTTGCGTTATTCGACTGGTGGACATCCACCCGCCGTGTTGATGCGTGGTGGTGGGGATGAAACAGAATTGCTTGGCAATATTGGCAATATCGCCATTGGTACCTTCCCAGACCTTAATTACAGCGAAGGCATAACCCGGGTCTCTACGGGGGACCGGCTGATCGTTTACAGTGATGGAGCTTTTGAATTGCCGGATGCGAAAGACGGCATGCTGGAAATTGATGACTTGGTGAATTTCCTCTCCGCCGATCCGAGCAACGGGCCAAAGGAGTTTTATGACTGGGTGCGATCCAAAAATGGAGACCTTAGTCTGCCAGACGATTTTTCGCTGCTCAGGATTTTATTCTAGGGTTTAGTCCTTGGACTCAGTATTCCCCAAAATAGGTCGCTTCAGTTACCTACTACCTACTACCTACTACCTACGAAGATCAACCGTTATGTTATGGCCTAACAAGTTTGGCCAGTTCAATTCCAGTAAGACTAGCAGTCATTGAGTAATGGCAGTTCTTGATTGAAAGTCCTCGAACTTTCATATTTAGATTTCCTGGCAACGACATTTTTGCAATTTACTTTGAAAAATTATACCAAATTTTGAATGTTTGTCAGATTTCGAAGGCATTTTGCGAGTGTCAGCAGGTTGTAATTCCGAATGGTTTTGATCTCAACAATTCAAGAGGGTTTTTGCGAATTTGCAATAAATAAAAAATTCATTATTGCCTGTAATAACTTTCTATTTGGCATGTTATGGCAACGATTGTGCTTACAATGCTTGACTGAATAAAAATTCGTATTGACGACTAAGGTCAAGTTATAATTGCAGTATGCGCTTCTTTAACACAGCAGGACCAGTAGTGGTCGCCGATCATTATTGTATCCCACCGCTTGAACGGCTGGATGTGGATGAACTCCTATATCTGATTCGGCAAAAAAAATACTTCGTGATACATGCGCCGCGGCAGACTGGCAAGACCTCGGTGCTGTTGGCACTGGCCGACCTGCTCAATGCCAGTGATGAGTTCCGTTGCTTGTATGTAAACGTCGAAGGCGCACAGACTGCGCGTGAGGATGTGAGCAGGGGAATAAGCAGTATCCTCACCACCCTTGGCTCGGAAGCGCGTACTGAATTGCGAGACTCGTTCGTCAGTGACAAAAAGGCAGAAATTTTCGAGTCTGCCGGACCTGATACTGCACTGGCTGAGGTGCTCACGCAATGGTGCGAGGCAAGTTCCCTCCCTCTGGTATTATTGGTGGACGAGATTGACGCTCTGGTTGGCGATACCCTGGTGTCGGTGATGCGTCAGCTCCGTTCCCGCTATCATAAGCGTCCGGCACTGTTCCCGCAATCAGTCATCCTGTGCGGTGTACGCAATGTCCGGGACTATCGCATCGATACCAGTTCCGAAAAAGATATCATTGCCGGCGGCAGTGCCTTCAACATCAAGTCGGATTCCTTGCGCCTCGGCGACTTCTGTGAGCGGGAGGTACACACCCTGCTGGCGCAGCACACGGAGGAGACTGGTCAAGTATTCCAGGAATCTGCCATCAGTCGCATTGTGGAATCGACTGCTGGTCAGCCGTGGCTGGTGAATGCACTCGCCTACGAAACTTGTTTCAAGGACAAGGCGGGACGGCAGCGCGACA
>JAPORB010000050.1 GCA_026710425.1 Gammaproteobacteria bacterium | reverse complement strand
TATGCAATTGATGAAAAAATTAGTTGCTCGTCATTACTATGCCAGGATTGAGCATTGTGACTATAAATACAGTCTTTGGGTAAAATTTTGGGTCCGAAAGCACTAGCAGTTCTTACTGTATATGTTGCCCCAGGATAGAAATAAGTATCTTCATTACGAATATTAGAACCAGGAAAAGCTCGAAGTTGGTGACCTTGTCCCCAATCAACAAGAAGATGGATGTCATCGTATGGAGGAGAATACTCCCCTCCTTTAGAAAATCTGACCCATCTTTTTTCTTTCCCAATGTTATTACAATTGACTTCCCAGCTAAGTCTTACAAACCTGAAGTCATCAGCAGTAGATACACCGCACTTAACCTTTCCGACCGAATCTAAAATATTCAATGTATTTGGGTAGCGATTAATAAAATTTCTGGGAGCCCAATATGCGAATGTAAAATCAGGAATATGTTGGATTAGTGCCCGATCAAAAGAAACGAAGTGGCTACCCTTACCCAAATCATTAACTAATTTATTTACGTCTTCACTTAATGCAATTTCCTTTTCGCGAGTAGATAGATGCCTCGTCGCATATGTTATGACACCATCGGGATTACCTTTTCCAACAACATAAGCAGCCACTTCGACCAGCGCATCATCAAGGACGCCGAGCCCTAAGTCGGCAAAAAGCTCTAGTCGATTGCTAAAAACGACATCGCTTCGCCAGTGTTTGCTGCCGCCCAAGAAAAAACCGGTGCGAGCACTGAGAGTGCCAGCCACACCATCTGAAACGGATAGAGTTAGCAATCGCTCAACAAACGCTTGGAGAATATCTCGCGAACTTGAAGGGTAGAATTTTTTGACATAGGCCTTGCTCTCTTTGGTCGGTTCACCGAATGGTGGATTTTGTAGCATCACATCAAATCGTTTACGGCATAAATCGATAAAGGCAAAACCTTTAGCCGCATCCTCGGCAAACAGTCGCTTTTGATCCGCATCTGACTCAGCCTTATCCGCATACTTGCTAAGCGATTCAAGAATTAGTTGCTCAGCTCTATCCCAAAATGATTCGTCGTCAACACCTCTTAGATCAAAGCCTAGTTTTTTCTCAGATATAGCCTTATCCAACTCACCCTGTAACATATCGCCAACAGTGTTGCTGCCAGACCGTTCCTGCCACTGGCCTCTAGCCTTATGAATTGAGGATTGAATTTCTTCTTCTATTTTCAGTAAGGTGCCCGCTTCGCTAGCCAACTCCATTTTGTCGAAGATTGCTTCGAGCAGTTGCCCTAATACTGGAGGATTAAGAGAACAGGCGAATTCCTGGAGTAGTTCTTTTTCGCCTCCCATCGGTTCTGCACAGATAATGTTGGATTTTCTAACCACCGGACGATGCTGAGGCTTGATGCCTTGCTGCTGCCAAGAACGCTGAGCGCGTTGCCACAACGAAAGCCCTGCTATTTGTACTGCGCGAGGATCAATATCCACCCCATGGATATTATGCTCAATAATCAGTCTCGGAATTTCTGACTTAAAGTCTTCAAAGCTTTCATAAGTTTTGTGAAGGGACACCAGTTCACCCTCGCGAGCAAAAATCTCCGCACCGAACTCGGACTCTAACTGCCAGGCCTCTTCGTAGATTCGCTCAAATAGATCAAAAGCATAGAGCCCGAAGTGCATAGAACCACAAGCGGGATCCAACATACGAATACAACGCGGATCCTTGATTGCACGATATGAGATATAAACAGGTTGCTTTAGCAAATCCTCTTGGCTCAGAGATTCCTTTTCAGTTTCATCTAACTCAGGTATCGACTGCCCTAACTTTAAGAAAATTTCTGTAGGTCGACGCACAAGGTAGCGGCAGCTATCGATTAAGCCGGTACTGCCCTCTGTCATTTCGTACCAGATACGTCCTAGTGTGTTGTCAGTGAGGAATTCAACCACATAGCGCGGAGTGAAAAATTGGTTGCGTACCGCAAGCTCGCGACTGTTTCGTGGAGCCTGAGACTCCGCACGCATTTGTCGACGCTCTTCCTGCGAGTTGAAATACTGGTATACCCAGCCAATGGTTTCGTCTTCGCCCCACAGAGGTTTAATTTCATGATGATTTATAAGCTCGATAAGTTCTAGAAGAGCAGGCTCCCGTGGAAATAGCTTTCCTTGAGCACTGTGGCGGTCAAATAGCACGGCCAAATCTATGCTAAATTCATCAAATACACTATACAGGTAGTTGCGGTAGGCTTCTCCCGTTTCTCCCTGGGCACTTCCAGACAGCTGTTTGTATAGCTGAAACCCTTTAGCGTTGTAGCCTCTGGCTATGGATTCCAGTAAAAATCCACGTGCTTCCGCCATGCGCAGTGCGGACAAGCGGTTCAATACGGTAAAGGCTTGCTCCCGAACAATACGGCTCAGTACTTGTTTAATACGATCCGCTTCTCCTTTACCTGGAGTTGTTGTGAGATAGTGTTCCAGAGTATCGCGCAGTATACGTGCTGTTTGACGCTGGCGGTTATCCAAGTGCGTCAGGGATTCCAAAGCCGCGACAGACCCCGCATTTGGATCCAGACCGTAAGTTGCCTGTAATTGCCGAGTAAATTCTTCGGTTAGCAGGATACGCGCGTCGTTAACAAACTTTTGTAAGCGATTCCGGGTGCTTTGATCAAATGCCATTTAATTAACCGCCTTCTTAAGATTCTTGCTCATCGCTGTTTTCACCTGACCCGATCAATAGCTCAAATTCATGCGCGTATTTCAGCTCACCGCGCAACTGCTGCAATTCAGCGATCAAGGCATCCAGTTCTTCAATGGAGGTAATCTGGAGTTTAGGATTGAGAGTACGAGAAATTTTCTTTTTGCCCTCTGCCACTGCGCGCTCTTGTTCTTCGCGCAATTTATCCTGTAGTCGCCGCTGACCGGTTTCTTGGATACGTTTTTTAATATCCTGCACCTGGCTTTGAATGGCGTATTCCTGATTAACGAGCAAGCGCAGACCGCTTAGATCCTCACTGGAGGTAACGGTTAACTTTTCCAGATCTGCCAGCAAATTGTTTTGCTCCTGCTGGGTGAGTTCCGGCCACTCTGATAGTCGGCGCAAGTCTTGCTCAGCATCCGCTATGCGCTGCTGTTGCTCTGCTTGTAGGGCAATGACAGTATCACGCACTCGTGATTTTAAGATGGTTAAACTACTGGCGAACTCGGTGTTGTACTTAAAGAAATCCGCATGGTTTAGGCGCTCATTTAAACCGGCGATTTCATGTTCCAGCTCCGTTTTCAACTGGCCTGGTTTGCCACTCGCTGGGTGGCTTTCTAGCTCAGCAAGATATTGCTGTAGCTCAATCAGAGTCTGCTCCAAGCCCAGATCCAAGGCACGTTTGAGGTCGGCAGCCCATTTTAGATTGGCATAAAGCTCTGACTCTTCACCACCTAACCGCTGAGGAGCATCGGATGCGTTAGTAAAGAGAATATCTTTTATATCCTGACTGAGGCTTTCCAAACGTTCCGAGCCCGGCAACTTCAGGCCTTTCAGCTTTTCTGCCAACGGGCCATATTGGTGTTGTAACTGGGGAAACAGCTTGGTGGTTGCCTTACTGATATCGTCTTCCAATGGCACGACCATATCACCACTGAGCTCCGTCAGCCTTTCAGCCGCTTTCGCTAGAATTTCATCACTGGGGCGCTCCTCACGCAGGGAAACACCTACGGATTTGAATGTGTTATTGGTCTTCAGAGCATCAATTGCTTGTTGACCATTTACCGTAACTTCTTGACCTGCGACCTTGAGTTTAATCTCCCCGGCAACCAACATAGCGGATACTAGGTAACGTAGCGTATCTTGTGACCAGCCATAGGGCGCATCGGTAAACAAGTCGATTAGGCGCTTGCCCTCGATTGACCCTTGGTGCTCGATCATGTCTCGAATGCTGATAATAGCCTTATGGCCCGTATTAATTGACGGTCTGCCGCCCTGGGTTTGCACCAGGCTCAATGGATCGGTAGCGGCGGTAATACCACTCAAATTGCCTAGGCGAAGGAATTTTTCTGCCAGATCGGTACCCGCCCTCACCGGTGCTTCGTTATAGCGATCAAAGACCTGCTCAGCGACATTGGCGAGGTGCTTGCGCGCTGCTTCAATAAGATCCTGATTGATACTCTCTACTGCGGTAACTTCGCCGCAAAAGATAAATGAGCCCTGTACCAAGCTCCTTTTAATCAGACGCTCCAATTCACCCATCAAACGATTGGCACGATTAGTTTGGCTGTTGCAGTATTCTTTGACTTCCTGATCTGGCTCGTTGCGATATCTATTGACGATTTCTTTGCTTCGATGAATTTCCGCCGTTAACTCTTCCATCTTCGATGATGTACGACCTAACAGGAAAATAGAGTAATTCGCGCTTTTGTCGCGACTCTCTTCGGTCAACCTGGCTTTGGCAGCTTCGTAATCGGATGAATCAACCAGATCAACGACGGTTTGCACAGTATTGCGGTCACCGGACAGAGAGGCTGGTACACCACCCGCCGTCTGGGCTTTGATACCGGTTTGTACCGACAAGGTACCGTTTAGGTGGGTAGATGGCGGCGGCGAATAGGCTTCGCGGAGTGTTTCATTTTGAATACGACGCAGTTCTACCGTACGCAAGAGAATTGAGCCTCGCTCCTGTTCGATGTCGTTTAGCTTTTCACTGTGGAAATACAAATTGCCGTCTAGTTCACCCAATGGCACGATAGCATCGCTAATCAGCTCTTCAACCGCTTCTTTAACCTGATCCTCAGCTGACGGATCGGCAACATCCTCATGCATAAGACTGGTGACGTTCTGAATAGAGATGGGTAGATTGCCCAGAATTTGCAAAACACAAACGGTCTTGGCGATATCCTGGTGCAGCTTGGAATCGGGGAAACGTATATTTACTTTGCCCACCGATTGATAGAGCGACAGGTAACCTTTTTCAATATCTTTCTTAAGGGCGTCGAACAGTATAACCGTGGTTGCTAGCCATCCCACTGGCTGATTAGCAATGGGGGTACTGTGATCTGCCTCCTCTACCAGTACATCCTGAATCACTTTAATGGCGGAACGTAAGCCAATACCACCGGTCGATTTCGCCAGAGCACCCAATAGATGCAGCAGAATATCGAAATGTGCCGGTAAGAATGGGTACAAGTTGATAAATGTTTGTTTATCAAAATTGGCACCATAGGCACCGGCGTCCACTAACTTGGTGTTGTGGCGCAGGGCCTGACCATGCTTATCGAAAAGGCTGCCCAGTTCCGTTTCACCATTTGGCGATTTGCCTAATAGACGGCTGTAACAGATCTCCTTAATATCGTTGGCTTCAAGATCAATCTGAATCGGGAAGCGATCTTTTAACTTGTAAAGCTCGGAAGAATTTAAAGAAGTTTTTGGATCATCCTCAGTCAAGGTTTGCTGGGCGGTTCCAACAATCCAAACTTTACCGTCACCAATATTTTTGAGGTTTTTAGCCAAGCCATCCAAGTTTAAAATCAAGTTTTGACGAGAACCGACATACTGACCTACTTCATCCACGATAAAGATGATGTATTCCTTGCCGGTTACCTCACGAGCGATCTCCAGCATCTCTTCCACTTGCTGGTCAGTGAAAACAATCCAATCTTCTGTAACTGTTGAAAAGGAGTCTGCGGTTTTGAAAAAGCCGGGGTACATCTGGTGCGCAATTTCTGGCACCACGCTATCCACAACGAGTGGGTCGTTACGATAGTTGGCCCATTCCTCTCCCCCAAGCTGATCAGTAAAAATCTTCAGGAACTCTTCATAGCGATCTTCTTTTTTAAGCCTGCGCTCAAAAGCAGCTACCTTGAGATTTTGCGAATACCCTGCCCACTCCAGAATCTTGTAATAGAGAACAGTCGATACTTCTTTCATACTGGCATCAGCAAGCTGGGTGCTGGCCAGGTCGAGCATGACTACTGCTGCAGGAAATCGTTTGGCCACCGTAGATAATAGCTGTTTAGTGGTTTGCTTTTCTAATCGGTTTTGCAGGTGCTGAATGAATGGCGTGCCATCAATGGTGACACTCTCGTCAAACGCCAAGCCCAGATACTTAGTGAATGAACTCTTACCTGAGCCATAGAAACCCGACACCCAAACGCCAACTTCATTTTCTCCGCCCGCTTCCATGGCAGACTGCATCTTCTCTAAGAGCTTCTCGAACTGCTCCTCAATGCTTTCAGTCACCACATATTCGGATATTTCAGCCTTCAATCGCTGCTCCTGTGATGCGCTGTAGGTGATTACCTTCTCAATCGTTCGGTAAATGTCTTTGTTGCTGTCGAATAGCTGTTTTATTTCCATCGTTTTTCCTAAAACGGTTTTAGCTCAAATTACCCTGTTATTTAGCTGCCTATTTAACCAACCTTTTATCCGCCCACATGAATCGAGCGATAATTGCCATCTTCTGGGTAGAAGCCCAGGAATTTGAGCTGAGTTTTTCCAGTTCTTAAGCCTGGATAAAAAAAGACTGTTGGCACATGAAACTTTCCCTGCAGCTGACTTTCGATTGAACCGATACGCATATAGGGGTGCAGTGCCTCAACATCGGTCACTAATAGGATGGTATTAGGCTGACCTTCTAGCTCCTGTAATACAGACTCTAAGCGATCTTGCAGGGAGCCATTGGTAAGCGCATTGGCCAGCGCTTTGTTGGTTTTCTCCCATTGCAACGGTGCTTTACTATCTGCTGCAATCCAAATTTTCCTTAGTGGGGCTGCATCGATAATTTTCTGAATATCTTGGGCAATAGAAAACTTGTGCACGCTCCAGCCATCGTTACGAAGTTTTGCTTCCCAGGCTGGCATCTGCCTTTTGACTTCCAAGATCGAGGCAGGCGAAAAGACCATATAAAAAATAGGCTCAAAGCTGACATGACCAAACTCTCGGCCCGATTTGATGCGCTCCATCAGTTCATTGAAATCAGCTTTGAGTGATGACATCGACAACCTCCTCCATGGTTTTTAATTGCCAGCTTATTCTTGTTACATAGCCAGCAGATTGAACGATAAGCCAGCCGTTCTTCGTCAATCGTTTAAATTCTTCGCGCACATCAACTCCATCAAGGCCGAATAGTGTCCAGGCTCTATGATTAATCACCACATTATCACCCAGGCCATTAAAGTGGAGCATGTAAGCTAAATAAAGTACCGTAGGTTCTTGAATATGTACTGGTTGAATGGATCGCCTAGATCCACGCCCAGACGACAGCAGCCCATAATCTGCACAGCAACCAAGAAGATAGGAGGAAACCCGCTTAACCGTGTTATTCGACCAAGGCTTCTGGGTTTTACCCTCTCTGACTGCATGTCCCACAAAGTCTTTGGCATCGTCCGCAGTAATCGAATCTCTACCACATGAGTAACGCTCCCAATAGATTTCTTGAATAAAGTCCTGCAAGATTTCATTGGCAGTTGCGGTATAAATCAGAAACAACTGATTAATCATTGATGACGGCAATTTTTCCGCCAATGGTTTTAGGTAACTGGCGGCACCAGTCTTGATATATCTTGGAGAAAAACACTCGACGACTATATTGCGCAACCTCCTGGCAGAAACCATCGGAAACAATCCAGAATCCAGGGCTTTTTCATAAAGTTGGTTTGCCGACAAATCCTTTTGATATAAAGACAACAGCAGCTTTGTCTCATCAATGAGACCTAGTCCTGCTGAGAACTGTGTTGTATAAAACGCTTTAGTCGAGCTCACTCAGCCTCCCTTATGTAGGGAAAGCACTTGTGCCCTTCCTCAAATGCGTGCAAGTAGTGGCCAGCAAATTGCCGAAGTGCGCTTTTAATGCCTGAATCGGAATAATTAGTGTCTGCATGAAATCTACAAAAGTGCTGCTATCTTGCTGAAAATCAACTGAAAAAGTCAAACTTTTCGGCTCGAAGATCTTCTAATTTTCCATTGAATCGTCTAA
>JAPORB010000007.1 GCA_026710425.1 Gammaproteobacteria bacterium | reverse complement strand
TAGGTCAGCAATTCCAGGTAGTGATCCATTGGTAGCTTGAAGAGGCTGTCCAGCCAAGAGTCTTTACCCAAGAAATACCTGTTTTCATTTATTCGGCAGTTTTTGCCCTTGAATATGCTGCTTTGGCCTGCAATTTTGTAGGCATTTGCAACATCGTTGCACCTGGAATAATAAATTCGTAAGCCGGAGAATGGATAGCCCCATCAGATCGATCATCATTCACCATGTGGGTGTGCCCAGAACCTACTAATGAATGTGCCTGGTTACCGACCCTTCAAGCCAAAATCCCTCAGCAACTGGTAAGATGCCCGAAGCAACACACAAAAGATATGATATATCTGACAATGTGCCTATAAGTCCATTGTGCCCTTGCAAAGTCACAGTTACAAATTGGTTCATTTATCACGATAAACTGTTTTCCAATGCCAAATAAACAGCGTACACTATTTAGGTGGGATCTGTTTCCTGTCGGTTCTTTTCAAGAACCTTTTTGTTTTTCAACGCAAGAGAGCATTATGTCAGAGTTAGTAGAGGGTACCGTTAAGTGGTTTAACGACGAGAAAGGGTTTGGTTTCATTGAGCAGGAAGGTGGCAAAGATGTTTTTGTACACTTTAGTGCTATCAATGGATCCGGTAGAAAGTCCTTGCAAGAAGGCCAGAAAGTGACCATGGAGGTTACCCAGGCCGAAAAAGGTCCCCAAGCCGATAACGTTACCCCGCTTTAGATTGGGTCAAGTCAGCGCAAGCACTTGTGTAATTTGCGGTAACCCGTTTTTGTTTGAAGGTAGCCGCAACCTGTAGCCGGTAACAATTGCTGGTTCTTCATGCGGTCTGATCGGTAAGCTGAGCATGCTTTGCCACAGACCGTAGTAGGGTGTTTATGTCTGCGGATATCTAACATACTGGGCCAACTTGGCCCCGGGTTGTTGCAGTAACTCTTCTAAAAAGACATGGGCTTAGCAACCTGTCAGATTTAAGTAGTTGCAGGCCCCCAGAGACAATCTTGATATCGTAGCAGTGTGCTAGAGAATCATATTTACTCAGCAAGTTACAGTCCTGACCCCTTGGTCAGTGCCCACCAACAAGATGTCGGCACCGCGCTCAGCAAACAGACCATTGGTCACCACGCCAGTGATCTGATTCAATGCCTGCTCCAGTTTCCGAGGGTCCATAATATCCAAGTTGTATATGTCCAGAATATGATTGCCGTTGTCGGTGACGCACGCCTCTCGATACACAGGATCCCCGCCTAATTTAACAATCTGACGGGCCACATGACTGCGGGCCATGGGAATGACTTCCACTGGCAGCGGAAATTCACCGAGCACATGAACCAGCTTGGACTCATCGGCAACACACAAGAACAGTCTGGAGGCAGCAGCGATTACCTTTTCGCGAGTAAGAGCAGCACCCCCACCTTTGATCAACTGCAGATTATGATTGGCCTCGTCGGCACCATCCACGTAGATTTCCAGCATGCCACAACCATTCAGATCAAATACGGGGATATTGTGTTCCTTTAATCGTTGGGCGGTTGCCACGGAGCTGGCCACTGTGCCGGCAAGGCGGTGAGCGATGGCAGACAGCTCAGTGATAAAGTAGTCGACGGTGGAACCGGTTCCCACGCCAATCACCATATCGTTTTCCAGCCGCTTCTCAACATAATCGAATGCACCCCTAGCCGCTGTACGCTTTTGCTCGTCTACTGCCATAGCCTGTTCCTCAACTTGCAGATGAAATCCCTCACTAAGCAGTGCTGGTTTCTGCCGCTTCGGCAGTTCTTAGGCACTCGCCAAGCCGCTGACCCATACGTACTTTACAGTTGGCTGTGAGCAAAGATGACAAGGTTACCGCTCCTGGTTCGAATAACACGATAGCGGTGGAACCAAGCTTGAAATGACCCAGCTCAGCACCAGCAATCAACTGGATCGGCGGAGTCTGTCCACTGTAATCAATAATCTTAACCCGCTGCTCCTGGTTTGGGCAGGCCTGCCCGGCCCAGACGGTTTCAATCCCGGCAACAATCATCGCACCAACCAGTACTAGTGCCATGGCTCCAGCGGGCGTGCTGAACAGACAAACCAGCCGCTCATTGCAGGCAAATAGCCCAGGCACCAGACTGGCCGTGGTCCGGTTCACGGAAAACAGTCTGCCCGGGACATACAGGGTTTTTTGGAGCGTCCCAGCCAACGGCATATGAATCCGGTGGTAATCTCTAGGGGCAAGATAGAGAGTGGCAAAAACGCCTCCATCAAACACTCTGGCCATTTTGGCATCGGCCAGCAACCGAGCTGTAGTATAGCTGTGTCCTTTAGCCTGAAGGATTCGGTCCCCGTCAATTCTACCTATCTCGCTGACCGCACCATCCACCGGGCACAACACAACCCGAGATCCATTGGCCAGAGGCCTGGCACCAGGTTTTAGGGATCGAGTAAAAAAGGCATTAAAGTTCTTGAACCCGTCGGGCTCCGGAATCTCCGCCTCCTCCAGATCCACACGATAACACAGTATAAACAGTCGAATCAGCAGGTTATTCAGCAAACTGCTACTGGCGAGCCAGCCAGTAAGTCTTGACAAGCCATGCTGGGGCAGCAGGTACTGAACGAGAACAAAAAGTCGCGACATCATTCCTCAGAACTAGTCGACCGTAGCAACGGGAGTATCATGCCGATTGCCCCATTCCGCCCAACTGCCATCGTAAGCCCTGATTGAGAGGCCTAGTGCCTTGCCAACCAGATAGGTGAGTCCACTGCGGTGGTGAGTTAGGCAATGCGTAATCACCGACTTTTGAGCATTGATGCCCAATGCCTCCAGCCTCTGACGAACTTTGGGCAGGGGCTGCAACCGCAACTGCCGATCCCGATCCATAAGCTCAAGCCAGTCCAAATTGACTGCTCCCGGAATATGGCCGTTACGCAACGCCGTTGGCTTGCGGCCTTCATATTCTTCCCGAGCCCTGGCATCCCACACCACTGAATCTGGTGAATCGATCTGTTGCCAAACTTCGTCCAGCTGCACAATCTGAGTGGGATCAATGCTGGCCCGGTAGTCAGTGGGAATACTGTCAGACGGCTGATTCGTTGTGGCATACCCGGCCGCCATCCAGGCGTTCAATCCACCATTGAGATAGCTGGCCTTACTATGCCCCAGTACATCAAGGGTCCAGATTAGCCGACCTGCCCAGCCGCCACCCTCATCATCATAGGCAACCACATGCCTCTCGGTGCTGAGTCCTACACGCGAAAACAGAGTAGTAAGCCGCTCGGCAGAGGGGATCTTACCTACAGCAGGCCTCTCACCGCTGACCAGTTCGGCGGGCTGAATTAGTTGTGAACCGGGAATGTGGACCGAGTTAAAGACACGATCAGAGCATACCGCCACCAGAAGAAGGCTGGGGTCCGGTAAGTGAGACTCAAGAGCCTCTGGTTCAAAGATTAATGGCATTGAGTCCTTGGTCATAGGTGCAAGTCTATCATTTATCTCTTTGCCAGACTTCCATACTACGCACAATCTGCCGGTAACTGCGTAACCGGTCCGGATGCACTTGCCCCTGGATTGAGGCTTGCCGGACTGCACATCCGGTTTCGCTTTCATGCCTGCAGTTCCTGAATTTACACATGCCAGCCTGAGCAGCGATTTCAGGAAATCCCAGCACTACCTTCTCATCCTCCACAAAACCCAGCTCAAACTCCCGTATTCCGGGAGAATCGATGAGATCAAATCCGGCAAGGTGAAACAACCGTGCAGTTGTTGTGGTATGTGTACCTTGGTTATGGGACGCAGAGAGGGCACCTGTTGCTGTCAGCTCTGCACCACCCAGCCGATTGAGGAGTGAGGACTTGCCGACGCCGGACTGTCCGACCATGACCGCGGTCTTACTTCGCAGCAGACCCTTAATTACCTGCATGCCTTGTCCGGTTTTTGCAGACACGGCTGCTAGCGGAAACCCAAGGCTGCTATAAATTGAGAGCAAGCGGTCAAGACCAGCACTGTGCTCAATGCCCGAAAGATCAACCTTGTTCATTACCAGAACGCTTTGCATACCTACACTGGCAACTGCGACCAGATAACGGTCAATCAAATTGATGCTGGGCAGGGGAAACGCAGCCACCACAATCACCACAATATCTAGATTGGCAGCAACCGGCTTCAGCTTGCCAGTAAACCCGGGACGACTGAACAGGTTGCGGCGCTTGGCGAGAGCCAAGATCACTCCAGTCTCGCCGGACTCTTTTTCCCAGCGCACTGTGTCACCAGTAACCAGATCAGGCAAGTTGGCCCGTTGATAGCAACGAATTATCTTACCACTGGGGCCAGGGTCAAGTGCCTCAACATCCAGCATTTGACCATAATGACTGACCACCAATCCATTACCCGATAGACCTGCCTCGGTGTCCAACACCGGGTTCTCAATTCCAGATAACCTATGCCGCTGATTGGCAGTGATTCGGGCCTGCTGTTGTTTGCTCAGTCTGCGCCTGTTCATGCTCGGTCTCTGATGCTGGCGCAATTATGCCATAAGGCGGTCCGGATTTGCGGCTGCCGCCACATCCGCATATCAAACAGAGTTTTCGCTGACTGTGTACAGAAAGCCCTTGCTTTCTTGATGTCTGTTTCATGCAGTGTCAGCCCGTTGCCGCTAGTTTGTTGCTACAATGGGCTAATTCAGCACTGCTGACCATCCACTAACTCACCACGCAGAAGCCATGGAAAAGCAACAAAATCTGATTTGGATTGATCTGGAAATGACGGGCTTGGATCCCGAAACCGATCGAATCATTGAAATCGCAACACTGGTTACCGATTCACAACTTGCTGTGTTGGCGGAAGGACCAAATCTGGCTATCCATCAGGCCCAAGGTGTGCTGGATGCCATGGATGAATGGAACCAAACCCATCACGGAGCTTCCGGCCTGATTGATCGAGTCAGTCAGAGTCTGGTGGATGAGGCCGAAGCCGAACAACTAACACTGAAGTTTCTGGTCCAGTATGTTAACGCCAATGCCTCGCCTATGTGCGGTAATAGCATCTGCCAGGACCGGCGTTTTCTGGCCAGATACATGCCACAGCTGGAAGCCTTTTTTCACTATCGAAATCTGGATGTCAGCACGCTGAAAGAACTGGCGCAACGCTGGAAACCGGAATTGATGCAGGGGCTGGAAAAAAAGTCAAGCCATCAGGCCTTGGCCGACATCAAGGATTCGATTGAAGAGTTGCAGTACTATCGGCAGCACTTCATAGCTTCGTAGTAGTCCTACCCCCGATTCACCCAAGTTGCATTGTCGTTAGTAAAGCCCCATGATATGCCCTCACTGAGGGGATAATAGCATGACAACATTTCACATTGCGATAGCAACAATCGGAATATCGGCCGCTTTGGTTCTTGCCGCCATCAGATTCGCACACAAGTACGGAAAATGGCAGGGGGAAGTAAACACCGACAGATCCACCTTCAAAGATTTTATGCTTGAAGTTCGGGCGGACATCAAGAAAATTCTTGAGCGACTCCCCACACCGACCATCGCATCCAGTAGCCCCATCAGGCTAACGGAACTCGGAGCGCAAATTTCCGAAAAGCTGGACGCTAAGGCATGGGCGCAGGCCGAAGCTGAGAAGCTGATCGGGGAAACTGAGGGCGCGGATGCGCTCGGCATTCAGGAAACAGCTTTCACGCATGCCCAAGAGTGCGATCCTCCCGAGGAACTACTGGGCAAAATGCGGGATAGTGCATTTGAGCGCGGCGTTGACTTGAGAGGTGTACGCGACGTGTTAGGCGTGGAATTGCGCGACGCGTTGCTTAAGCGTCGAGGCATTGACCACTCTTCGCTGGATCCTAAGCCGTCGTCCTAATCTCCGCGCAAAGTCAAACTGATACACTACCCGATGAAATGCGCTATTGCATGATTTTTCCATCGACAACAATACCAGCTGCCTTGCCCATTTGACCGCACACTCTGCCATCTCAATCGAAGCGGCATCACAGACAATTCCCGCTAGCTAGCTTGGGCCAGTAAAATCAAGGTTCCCCGGCTGATTTGATTAGAACCTTTCGTAAACTTTGGTGCGCTAGGCTAACTGGTGTAATGCAGTTGGGTGAAGGTGCGGGCCAGGCTATTGAGCTTCGAAAATCGAATTAGTCGGATGTACCGAGACGCCCAAAGTCATTGAAGGCCATACTTCTCAGCCGCTATGGTAAGGCAAAGGAAGGCAACCCGCAGTCGAACAACCATCGAAAGTACCTAAACATTGCATCGGGACTTGGGAGGTCTCCAAGTTGTTTCGCTGTTGCGCGGGGCCGCAGCGGAAAGTAGAGGAAACTCTAAGCCAATGATGAAAGATTTGGAGAAGTCAGATTCGGCCATAGTAGCTGAGAAGCAGGCGAACAAAGGGCAGCCATGCCTGGCGGAGTTAGTGGAGTCAAGGGACGAAGCCAAGGAAAATCCGGGAGGCCAAAGCAGGTACCACGCGCAAAGTGGGTTAGCCTGTCTCAGGCGGCAGATCAAATACGACAAGCAGTAAAGAGAAATCCGAAAGAGCGTCAAGTGGCACTCCTGCACCTTGTGACGGACTATACGCTAGCGGAGGTGTTCTTCGAACTCAAGCAAGACGCAGCGGCGAGTGTAGATGGTGTAACATGAGAAGCGTATGCACACGATGGGTTGAAGGAACGACTAACAGACTTGTGCAGACGCATTCATGTAGGGGCGTACCGAGTAGGGGCGTACCGAGCACCACCAGTAGGGCGGGTAAAGATACCCAAGCCAAACCGGGGCAATGTCATTTCTTTAAGGGAAATGCGCCATTTCTCTAACAGGGCGCAAGTAACTGCCACTGCGGCAAGCACCGAGTGTGACCCCTATTTTTCTGCCCCACCTCATTCCTTAGCCTCTATCTCTGACTGTATCTTCTTTTTTTTCTTCTTTCCTCGTGCCCATTTCTTGAGGGGTTTCTTTGAAACACGGAAGGATCGTCTTGGACGCACGGCACTGGTCGTGTGGCAGATCAATTCGAACACATGGTACACTGTTCTTGTAACTATCTAATTGCTGGCCAGCATCGGCTCTTCAAGGTAGTGTCCAACCTTGAAGGTACCAAGTCGCTAGCCAATCAGGGCCAGCCAGGTCTCACTGACCATTGCCACATGGCCACATGGCGCAAACTCAATAATGCCATGGTAATGCAGGTAGTGATGCTCCCCAACCAGATGATCCCAACGGCGATGCTCAGCGGCACTATGGGTCGGACGCACGGTCACTGAACACAGATCAATGGAGGACATGGAGGCCAGACAAGTTATGGCCAGAATGTTGTCACAACAAAAAACGAAATGGCCAGCATCAATTTTAAGGTTTAGAATACTGCTGCAAGCGCAGATTTACCCATCAATGGTCAGCAGAGCGGACTTTTGAATTGAACTGATTGCAGCAGCGGGTGTTGTATAACCCAACAGTGCGTGATACAAACTTATAATAGCACTTCAGCCTCTCAAATCGGCCAGAATTGATCTCTGGAATTTTTGGGGTCAATAGCTCACTTGCTCTGGTGGCCGGGTGCAGTCATCCTGTCAGAGATGACAGTCACGAGACAGCGGTGTGTCGTTGTTTGCATGCGGATTTTCGCTATGCCAAGTCCAACCAGGATTGATTTTCACGCGAGGAATTTCCGGGAGAATAACATATGACTGACGATGAGTTGAAAGCATTGGTTGCCAATCTGGCCGTTGCACAGGATCGTACCGATGCTCAGCTGGCGAAAACCGATGTTCAGTTGGCGAAAACCGATGTTCAGCAGGCGAAAACCGATGCTCAGCTGGCGAAAACCATTGCTCAGCTGGCGAAAACCATTGCTCAGCTGGAAAGAACTGACGATAAGCTCAATCGGCTGTCAGATATGTATGGCGGCGTAAGCAATAATCTGGGGTCAGTGGCAGAAGAGTTTTACTACAACAGCTTCAAGGCCA
>JAPORB010000064.1:2387-42233 GCA_026710425.1 Gammaproteobacteria bacterium | reverse complement strand
CGGATCTCCACCAAGTCTTTCTCATCAAACAGCGACAGCTGGACAGCCTTGGCCTCCATCAGCTTGCGAATGGCCGGGCCCCGCAAGGCACTGATCCAGTCCAACCCCGCCGGTTTGACCTCCTCGCGGATGCGCGCCTCGGTCAACATCCCCCGGTCTCCCACCAGCACCACCTTGGACAGGCCAAACCGCTCTCGCAGCTTGTAGATTTGAGAACCAACGGTGTTGGGATCAGCTGTATTACCGGCATAGACTTCCACGGCCACCGGACAGCCATCCGCATTACATAACAGCCCGAACTCTACCTGTAGTTTGCCTTTCTTGCCATCGCGGGAATACCCTCGCTTTGCCAATTCACACTTGCGCCCCTCCATATAGACCGAGGTCAGGTCATACATCACCAAGGCTCCCTCGTCGAGATGCCGCTTCGCCAGGGCTTGTTCAATGCGAGGTTGATGTTCCAGCAGCCAGTCCATGGCTTCGTACAAATCGTCCTCGTTCACCTTGTCCAGTGCCAGAGTATCGACCAAGGTGTTGGCCGGAATCTCGCCTTGGATCTCGCTCAGGCCTCGGGCCGTGGCCAGCTTTGAACTGGGTTCCAGGATACGTGCCACAATCATGGCCAACACCAGTTGCGAGTGGCGTGAGTTTTTGCGATCGATGAGTCGATGCAGGCCCAATTTTTTGAGTGAGCCCAGCACGGCGACTACGGCACCGTGGGGGAGTGAACGCTGGATGGTGAGGGAGGTATTGAGGTCGGCAATGGCGGTCCCGCCTTTGAGCAACAGGTTGAAATCCTGGACCAGGTGCTTAGGCCAATGGGTGAGATTGGCGAGGGTGCGTTTCTTGACCTTGCCGTGCTGGCGATAGGACTCGCGGAGCAGGGTAGTGGGCGTAGAATTGCGGTTGGGGACTGTTTCGATATACATGGCTACATAATAATATCGGTAGTATCCTTATATTCTTTAATTATAGCACATAAAAAAATTAAATCATAAAATATGCAAAAATCTACTGGGTACACTTTTACACCCTCAAAACCTCTGCAAGCCGCATGGTTACTGGCTTAAGGCCCCAAAAATGTGGTAAAAACAAAAGGAAGATTTGACTAAAGGGAGTCGATGGTTTGCTGACGGAGTTGCATTTTGGCGATTTTGCCCGTGGCAATACGGGGCAGCTGGTCATACTGTAGATGAATGCGTGTCGGAACCTTGAAGGCGGCAATCCTGTCTTGCAGAAACGCCTGTATTTCAGCCTCCGAGACTGATACACCGACTTTGAGCATGACTGTGGCACAGGGTACTTCACCTAGTCGCTCATCTGGAATACCGTATACAGCCGCTTCACTCACCGCGGCATGTTCGGCCAAAGCATACTCCACTTCCGTACAGGCTATATTCTCGCCGCCCCGAATAACGATGTCTTTGGCACGTCCCGTAATCGTTAGGAAACCAAGGGTATCAAGGTACCCGATATCTCCGGTATGAAACCAGCCGTCCTTTAGGACTTCGGCTGTAGCCTCTGGGTTGTTCCAGTAACCTCGCATCAGCGAAGGCCCCTTAATGCAGATTTCACCAGCCTCTCCGGTTTCAAGGATATTGCCAATATCATCCACGATTTTTAGTTCAGTGAGTGGAGGTGTGGGGCGCCCAGTGCTGTCTGACTTGGCAATATAGAATTTGCCACCAATAATCGCACCCAGGCCATTGGTCTCGGTCAGCCCATAACCCAGGCCGGGCTGAGCTTTCTGCGGGAACACATTCAGCATCTGACTCAGATGCTCTGGAGGGCGTGGCGCACCGCCACTCTGGATACCTCGGAGGCTACTGAGATCTGTGCTGGCAAATTTTTTCGACTGCATGACCTCCCAAGTCATGGTAGGAACCCCATGCAAGATGGAAATTCGCTCGCGTTCGATAAGATCTAGTGCCGTTTCAGCATCCCACTTGTACATCATCACGAATTTGCGGTGATAAAGAAAACATTGCAGGAACTGAGCGTGACTGCCGGTAACATGAAACAGGGGAACATTGGCGAGCAGGGCTGGTTGATACTCTGGATTGGGTTCAAGCAGTTCCGGCCGCAGTATCTCGTTGACTTCCTTGACGAATTTCCAAGTATATAGGGCACTGAGAATAGCGCGATGGGTAGAAAGAACCCCTTTGGGCTCACCAGTGGATCCCGAGGTATACATAATTGAGGCATTATGCTCAGGGCCAATTTGAAGCTCTGCAATTTCTTCCTCGCTCAGGGGATCCACCGTCTCCAGTAGCGTATAAAAATCTGGCAATGATGACGGATCATCTTGGCAAGGCTTGATCAGTATGGCGTCGACTTCCAGCCTTGGTAACTGGGGTGCAATTGCCTGATAACGAGGCAAGTCTGCAAAGACCAGTCGGCTACCGCTATCGCTGAGGCCGAACTCAAGTTCCTGGCTGCGCCACCAAGAATTCATGGGAACCACGATGCCACCAGCCATGGTGATTGCCATATAGGCCAGGCACCATTCCGGGCAATTACGTGCACAGATAGCGACCCGATCGCCTCTAGCCAGTCGGTAACTTTCAAGCAGTACCCTAGCCATGCGTCTGGCCATCTCCAAACTCTCATGAAAGCTATAACGTTCCTGTTCATAAACGAGAAAAGGAAGATTCGCTCCTTCCAGGGCAATGGCGTAAAACTCCCCAAGACTGTTGGGCACCTTAGTGAATACCGGTAGTTCAATGCCGTCGATTACCGCAGTGCCGACCGCCAGTGGCGCATCCGGTGCCTTGTGTGCAGAAACTATGTCCCTGAGCTTTAGCAGATCCTGGCGAATGTCTTCATTACTCATCATGAGAAGATACTATTCGGCTCTGAACTCAACGGTGACTTTGCCCATGGCCTTGCGTCGGGTGAACACATTGAAGGCATCTACGAACTGGTGGCTGGGGAAAACCTGCGTAACCACAGGATTTAGCTTGCTCTGCTGATAAAGGGACAGTAATTCTTCAAAATTTCTGGCATACTCAGTCGGTTCCTCCCGCCGAAAACGCCCGAGAAATACCCCAACCATGGAAGATCCCTTGAGTAGGGCCAGATTGGCCTTGTACTCCGGTATGCGACCACTGGTAAATCCAATTACCAGCAGTCGACCTTTCCAATTGATACAGCGACAACACTGATCAAACAAATCTCCACCGACAGGGTCATAGATAACATCTGCCCCTCGATCATCCGTAAGTGCCTTGACTTTCTCCTTCAGTTCGCCATCGCTGTAGTTGATGGTGGCATCAGGGTTGAATTTGCGCACAAAATCCAATTTCTCCTCGCTACTGGCAGCGGCTATGACCTTGGCCCCCATAACCTTGCCCAACTCAACTGCCGTGATACCTACCCCGCCGCTGGCACCAAGAACCAAAAGAGTTTCATCAGGTTGCAATTGGGCCCGCTGTTTCAGTGCATGGTAGGAGGTGGTATAGACCATGGCAAAACCCGCCGCAGTTTTGAAATCCATTGAATCGGGGATAGCGTGCACACTATCGGCCTTCACCAGCACCTGTTCGGCAAGACCGCCGATACCGGGAATGGCCATGACCCGATCACCCACTTCAAAGCCCGAGAATCCGGATCCCTTGGCCTTGATTGTGCCGCCGACCTCGGATCCGGGAGAGAATGGCATGGGAGGTTGGAACTGATATTTGCCCTGAATTTGCAGACCATCGGGGAAATTCAGGGAGGCAGCATGCACCTCAATGACTGCTTCACCTTTTCCCGGTTGTGGGTCAGGAACTTCCTCCATGACCAGACTCTCGGGTGGTCCGTAGGCTTTACACAAAACTGCTTTCATTTTTTGATTCTATTATCCGCTGAGGGGTTGTTTATTTTGGTAGATGGATTCAATCACGAATAACACTCGACTTCAATCGCATGATCCAAGTTTTCTTACTCAGACAAGCTTTTGGGCTATACTGATTCATATGGCGATTAAGAGAAGATCTAAGGCCTGTTTATGCATGGTAATTCGAACTGAGCAGGCACGCTTATAGGCAGGACAGACTTGAATTGCCGAAACTGGAGCGCAGTCTCTTCAGAGTGATGCAATCGTAGCTTCCTGAAAAGAGGTTGGCCAGGGCCATTGGAAAAATCAGCAACAGCTAAGCTTGTTTAATCTCAACTGCAATGGACCCTATCAAAAATGAGCAGTTCCAACATACCAATTGTTGAACTGCAAGCCTGAATCTGGCATTAATTGCTAATTGACCTGAAAATTTGATCAAAATTCATGACTGACTCCCTGAATGAACTACAGCGCCGAAATTATCTCGGCTACATGGGCTATCAGGTCTATTACCCACGATTCTTGCTACCCGGGGCAAAGTCCTCACCCCAATATGAAATTCCTGAAAAAATTCCCGGCTCAGGAATCCCGATAGTTGCTGACAATAGAGCAGTTTCAGAGGAGAAGAATGAGGCCAGCAAGACTGTCGCCAATACAGACATTACCAGAAGCAAGGCAGAGGCCATAGCAGCCCGTGAGAGGGCCAGGCGTAACAGACCTGACCTTAGTCAGAAACCGGCAAATGCCAAAGATAGAACTAAGGAACAAAAGAAACCGGCAGTCAAAATAGCAAGTGAGGGGCCGCTGGGTGAGCTACGTTTTAATTTGCTTTACTTTGCCATTGACTCGCAGCTGGCCGTAATAAGTGAGGTCCCACCGCACCAAAATTTCAGGCAAAAAAAGGACTGTTCTGCACTTTTGCTGTCAATTTTGCGGGCCTTGAGGTCGCATGCGCCCGGCAGTGATCCGGAGCTCAGGAGAGAAGCATTCAACTGGCCCTTGGCCGAGGGTATAGTTGATGATGAACCGAAAAAAGCGGCGGCATTGACTTTGCAGGGTTTTGTCAACAAGCGTCAGGCCAATGATCGGTTTTCCAATCTGCTGGTGCTGACTTCGCAACTGGCTCACATACTGACAGGCGATGACGAAGCTGAGCCGAAGGGCGATGTTGTTCTTGAAAATTTTGATTGCCAGGTTACGCTAACTCACAGTTTGCATAGTATGTTGGCCTATCCGCCGTTAAAGCGTGAGGTTTGGTCTCATCTGCAGGCATTGCGTGGTCGTTTGCAGTGTTAACTGGAGTCAGTTGTACTAGGCAATGCAACGGACTTGTCATTGAATTCAAATCTTTACCGATCAACCGCCCAATGGGCTCGAAATGGACAGTCCAGCAGATTTCGCAGATCAATTTTTTGCTCGCACCATGCGAAATAGTGATGTCGATTTAGTGGTACAGAATGAAATGGCGGCTTTTGAGCATCCCTGGACCAAGCGTATTTTCATTGATTGTCTGCAGGCCGGTTACCAGTGCTGGGTATTGGCAAACAGGCAGAAAATTGTTTCCCATGGGGTGATGTCAGTTGCCATCGGAGAATGCCATCTGCTCACCTTGTGTGTACACCCGGATCATCAACGCCAGGGTTATGGTCGTCGGCTGTTCATGCTGTTGCTAGCGCAGGCCTTCCAGCAGAATGCGAAGGAATGCTTTCTGGAGGTCCGTGCGTCCAATAGTGTAGCCATTGCACTTTACAATTCGCTGGGGTTTTCCCAGATCGGGTTACGCAAGAACTATTATCCTAGCAATAGGGATAAGGGAAACGCGGGAGGGAGTTCAGGCCGGGAAGATGCGCTGATTATGTCTCGCAGTTTGCCGATTCCCTAATTCTGATTCCAATCTTCTGAGTCAACAGCTTGTCTATTCGGACAGGTTGGCAAGGAAACGCAAAACAAGCTTGAAACCAACAATGAGCAGGAAGGCGGCGAGCATTATTCCTGCCAGCATAAGCACGCTACCCAGCAAGATACTGAATAGATCAGTCCAGCCAAGGTTCTGCCACGCTGCGATGGCCCATAGGCACAAAGCGCCAACCATGATTCCAACTGCAATCCCAGTGGTTTTATGGCGAAGCTTAAGAAAAGAAAAAATCACGGTGGTGCCAGCATATGACTGTAATTGGTAATGTAATTGGGCGGCAATCCTTGCACAAGCATTCTATTTTGCTACCCAGGTGCTTGGTCAGAGCAATCTCCGATCTGGATAATAAGCGGTATGGCTTAGTTTGCCAGACATCTTGGTGAAAATGAGGTTGTCTGCAAGGGATACGGGATTAGCACTCGCATTCCTCCAGTAAGCAATTCCAAGTGAGCAGGCTACCATCACAGAACCAATCATTGGGCTTGCAGATAGGTCTGAAGGCGCTTATGCCAGCCAGGCAGCCAGCGCTGTTCATTGCGTTCAACAGGAGCATTTAAGACCCGCTCAGTGAGCACATCAGTCGCTGCTTCGACAAAATTCTCTACATTGGCTGTTGCTGGATTCAGCCTCAATAGCACCTGTTTCAGACCCCAGCCCTGTTGGCGATAACGCTCAGAAGGATTAAGACCGCTGCCCTTGAAATGCAGATAATCTATCAAGGCATAAGTGCCCAGAGGGGAACTTGAGTTCGCCACTGAGGTGAACACTTGTCTCAAAGAATCCTGCTGCGACTCTGGAACACTTTCCAGCAGTTCGACAGCAGTATTATCCAGTCGCCTCACGATAAAAGCAGCCTGCCCATCCTTGGTAGCTTGCAGGAGTTGACGCAGCTCCTGCATTCGATGACTTCCACTCGCAGTCTGAAAGTCTAGCCGATTTGGCCAGGGGTTGTCAGCCTGGAGCGGCTTTTCGAGCCAAGTAGGAAGCTCAATGCCCCGCTGTTGGAGAAAAGCCAGCAATTGCGGAAAGGTTTCCTCAAAGCGTTCCGACTGCCCTTCGGCATACCAGATGAAATGGCCTATACCGAGAGACGGAAAGTTTTCTCCATCGTTCCAGTGAACGAGGCACTCCAGTTGTTGGTTGCATTCATTGGCAAAAACTCTCTCTCCAAGCCACTGATAGTGCCGCTTGGACAGGGATGGCAGTTCAGAGGCTTGACATAGGGGTGCTGCCATTAGCAGCAGGACGGGAACCAGGAAAATTCTTGCCCGAGTGAAAATTGGCATTTGTGGACTGGTGACTATCATGGGACTGCCTCTTTAATCAGTCTTTAAGAATGGTCGGTATTATAGTGTGAAAAACTTCAATGAAAGCAGTGACAAAAAGGCGATGACAGGCTAGGTTTGTTTTTATCCCCTAGTTTTTATGCACAAAAATGTTGGAGTTATCCTAAAAAGCCAGAAATTAGCAGGTTTTATTTTTAATTAATGCGTCTAAAACATCTAACTTATTGTTTATTAAACAAAAAATAAATTGATTATTTTTTATCCAGAAAATGCCTGAGGCTTGAATTTTCTAGGATTCAGCCTCATTTTGAGAAGTTACTCACGAAGTTATCCACAGAATATGTGGAAAAACTTTGGGGCGGTATATTTACAGTAAATTGTCGCATTCACAAAGGCTTAACGGGTAATGTTGAAATTTATCATGAGCAATGCGTGCTAAATCAGTAATGCCAACAGGATCTGTTTGACCAACAACCGGACTTAATTTCGAAGACGAGCCTCAACTCTTGCAGTCGCTTAAAATCGAGAAATTTGCATGGTCGGGGTGAGTTTTGTCAACTAGATTTGCTTGTATTTACTTCTTCATGACTTGTTGCGGAGGATTGTATCGTTCCCTAGGCAAGTCTGGTAAAAGAAAACCTGTTAAAATAATTTCTGTTATACTTCAGATCAGGCTTGGCGGTTCGGACCAGCTTTTTGAATTTTAACAGCGAACATTGTAATTGATAATTATGGTTGACAGATTAACCGCATCAAGGCAAAACCAAAACCGCCTTGATTCTCAAAAGCAGGACATTCAGGGAAATGTTTGAGATTACAGGCCAGGTACCCTTTCTGTGGCGAATCAGTGCTGAAAGCAGCGATGGTTTCTGTTCAGTTTCCATGGTTGTGCCTTGCCCACCTGATACAAGATATGAGGATTTTACGATAGAAACCAGTGTATTGAGCATGCCCTCTGACAACTCGCGTTCCAAGAAGGAAGAAACACTGGAGTGGAATCGTGAGGACATAGATCTGTTTCTTAGGCTGATCAACCAGCAACGCTTTCGCTCGAATCAGCCCCCCGAAGATACCGTGCGGGTTGACCTGTCTGATCCTGATATCGTTGATATCATTAACATTGTGGCAGCAGCCGGGTTTGGTATGACGTTTGCCTCTAGTGGGCTGCTGAATCATCCCGATGGCAGCTATCCGGTGCATGAGTTTGATGTGGGTTCCTTAGCCTCGCTCAACACAGTGATTGGCTTCAAGCCCTGTATAGTGGTAGATGTGGAGGATGACAACGTAGTCTGTGTGCTACTTGAAGATATCGACGTTGATTCCAAGCAACATGAGCTGGAGCATTTGTCGCGCCATGATTTGCTGTTGGTCAACCGCAGGGACATCCTGCACCCGGAATTTGCCGAGAAACAGGAACGGCCCAGCTCCAGTATTCTGCACTGAGATTGTTCTACCGACTATTTCAGGCAGTCCACATGTTGACTACTTGGCCCGCTGATTAAAGCGTCGCCCGACCACTGCCGATGCAATGTTTACCTTTTGGATATCAATGGCACCGCCAGCAATACCCCAGCCCCAGCCATCGCGCATTTTCTGCTCAATGGGAAACTCCCGGGAGTAACCATAGCCCCCCATCAGCTGCATGGCCTTACCAGTGACTTCCCGGACAGTTTCATTGGCAAAACATTTGGCTATCGAACTTTCACCTACGGAGGGCAGCCCCTGTTCGGCATTGACTACGGCGCGGTAGAGCAGCAAGCGAGCGGCTTCAAGTTTCATCTTCATCTCCGCCAGATGTATTTGCACGGCCTGAAAATCAACCAGAGGCTTGTCGAACTGCTGGCGATCCTGAACATACTCAAGCACAAAATCAAACGCTGACTGGCCAACGGCCAGGGACATGGTGGTATTTCCACAACGCTCCAAATCAAAGGCATCCATCAGTTTGCTGAAACCGCCGGCAGGCACCAGCAAGTTATCTCTGGGTACCGTCACATTGTCGAAATACATGTCAGCACTGAAGACACCGCGAAAGCCCATATGATGATCACGCTTGCCAAAGCTAAGTCCTGGCGTATCCTTTTCCACCAACACTGCCCCAATACCCTTGGCTCCGGGCTGGTCTGAAAGGCGGCAGTAAACCACATAAGCCTCCGAGTGCCCGGCACCGGAACACCAGCGTTTTGTACCATTGACTACTATCCTTTCCTGTTGAATTTTCGCCCGAGTCGTTAGGTCAGTCAGGGCAGACCCGGCACCGGGTTCTGACATGGATACGGCTACCACCGAATCACCGGCGCATACTCTTGGCAGAATCGACTGTTTCAGTTTTTCGTTGCCAAAATGTGCAATCGCCAGAGCCGGACCAAAGCAAGATTCAAAGACTGGAAAAGCCACGGCGATGGAAATCTTTGCCATTTCCTCTAGCACGATTACTGCATCAAGATGACTCAAACCACCGCCACCATATTGTTCGGGCAGATTAACACCGAGATAGCCCAACTCGGCATAACGATTTCTTAATTCCACTGGGACTGGTTCATCCTGTTCCTCAAGGCGACGTGCTATCTCCGGTAATTCGTGTTGGGCAAATCTGCGTACTGAAGCCTGCAAGGCCAGTTGTTCTGTTGATAATGTAAAATCCATTTCTTTCCTCAATATAGGTGGATGATGAAATTTGCTTCGTAAAATTAATGGGTACTAACTCAGGGCAGTAGTTCAAGATTTCTGGTGTACGGCACTGTGATTATACTATCTTTTGTATGTGGTCGTTTTGGGCTTAATTAAAAGTGTACTCCAGGCATACATCTTTGGAGCCTTAATTGGTAATCCAGTTCTTGTGAATGATTTTCGCTAGTAGTTACTTATCCCTGATGTTTGCGATAGCTGACTCTCCACTTCTTGTCGTCTTTGGGATTGCAGCATTGCCTTAACTTCGTAAGTGTAATAACTGTCAGGTCACCATGCTAGCACTGTTCTTGGTTTGTTTTTATCATTTTTTCGACACTAAAGTTACCAACAAGGTCAAATATTAAAATTAGTTGATGGAGGAATTTTCAAAAGTATGCTATTTTTGCTATTATTATTTTGTGATAGTATCAGAATTATACCATTTGCTCTGTTGCCAGCCTTCCGGTTTTGTGCCTGCCTCGGTTTGCTGATTATTTTTACGGCCATGATTTCTAGCAGCCATGCAGTCGAGGCCAGTTGTTTGAGTCTATGGTCACAAGGGTCTTAAAGCATGGTTGACCTTAATCTTTTAATAGACGTACCTTGTTTGCATGTAGATTTCGAATTGACCTGTTTTCATATTGAGGAATGTATAGAGTCACTGGAAAACGCAACACTACGTATTAAGTATGGATCAATGCATTGATCCGTCTATGCAGGACCATTACCACGCAAATGATTGCAAGTTCCATATTGATGAGTTTGGCGTACTCATCCAAGTAGAAGAGAGTATGGTAGGGCGGTGCTTGCTTGGTGATCCCAGTTAATCCAATCCTTGTAAATCTACTCAGAGAAATCATGATGCATTTTCGTGGTGCCGATTTTGTCGTTGATATGGATATATGTTGAAAAGTGATGTCTTGCCCTTGATCGGCAGTACTCAAAGGGTGTTTTTACTGTAGAGCTTATTCTTGCAATTCAGGGCTTTACTCAGGAGATAAAGTATGGATTTATTTTTAGTTGAGTAAGCAGCAATCGCCTAGCTCACAAAGTACTTAATCGGAAAGCGCTCTATCAGCGCATAGGTGTTGGGAATTTGTTCGGCACTATGAGTGTGACTAAAATGTTTTGATGACTATGAGGTTACGAGGTTTCAGCTTATTGAGACAATAAAAACAGGTCTGATTGATCATAAGAAGGCTTTTTCTTGGCTAGAACTGTTTAGTACTAAATTGATCTATTTTCAATTGTCAGATTTTTCCATCGGTAAGGTGGAAGCTTCAGGGCAGCAATTGAAAATGCTGGAAAGTATATTGAAGCTGTGATCAAGGTCGACCTGTAACGGTTAAATCTACTCGTTGTGATTGTCGTCCCCATAGGGGAATTGAAGTGGAAAAGAATAAACCAGAGTATAATTGGTATGAGTGATAGCAGTTTTGTCAATGAAATCAATAAACGGCGCACATTGGCTATAATCTCGCACCCCGATGCCGGCAAAACCACCATCACCGAAAAACTGTTGTTGCTGGGAAATCGAATAAAGGTCGCCGGTACTATCAAGGGCAAAAAGTCAGATCGTTTTGCCACTTCTGACTGGATGGTGATGGAACGGGAACGCGGCATCTCGGTTACTTCTTCGGTTATGCAGTTTCCCTACCAGCAGTATTTGGTTAATCTGCTGGATACACCAGGTCACGAAGATTTCTCGGAAGACACTTACAGGGTACTAACCGCCGTAGATTCCGTCCTGATGATAGTGGATGGTGCCAAAGGGGTTGAGGAACGCACTATCAAACTCATGGATGTGTGTCGCTTACGCAACACTCCGATCTTTACCTTCGTGAACAAGCTGGACAGGGATACCCTGGACCCAATCGAAATTCTTGATGAGATTGAAACTGTCCTAAAAATCAAATGTGCCCCGATTAACTGGCCGCTTGGAATGGGTCGGGAATTTAAGGGGGCCTACCACTTGGAAAGTGACATCTTGCATGTCTATCAGCAGGGGCAGGGTCATCAAATTTGTGATCAGATGCAGATATCGGGTATGAACTCGACCGCAGCCACTCAGTTGCTGGGTGAATATCATCAGGATCACTGCGAAGGGATTGATCTGGTCAAGGGGGCCAGCCATGACTTTGACATTAATGCTTATCTGCGGGGTGAGCTGACCCCGGTCTACTTTGGTACTGCCCTGGGTAATTTCGGAGTGAGAGAAATGCTCAATGATTTTGTGCGCTGGGCACCCGCTCCACAATCCAGAGAGACCGAAACGAGGTTGGTGAATGCGCAGGAGGATGACTTTTCCGGTTTTGTGTTTAAAATCCAGGCCAATATGGATCCAAAACACCGTGATCGCATTGCTTATATGCGGGTATGCTCGGGGGAATATAAACAGGGTATGAGAATGAGGCACTGTCGGCTCGGAAAGAATGTGAAGGTGGCTGATGCTGTTACCTTTTTGGCTGGTGATCGAACCCGACTAGATAGGGCAGTGCCCGGTGATATCATTGGGTTACATAATCATGGCACTATCCAAATCGGCGATACTTTTAGCAGTGGTGAGAATCTGAAGTTTCAGGGCATTCCCCATTTTGCGCCGGAACTGTTTCGGCGCATTCGACTGAAAGATCCGCTCAAACTAAAACAGCTGAAGCGTGGGCTGGCCGAGCTTTCCGAGGAAGGATCGACCCAGGTGTTCATGCCACTGGGCAGCAGTGACCTGCTGGTCGGCGCAGTCGGAGTGCTTCAGTTTGAAGTGGTGGCCTTTCGACTGCGCGATGAATACAGTGTGGAGTGTGATTACGAATCGGTGAGCGTGCATGCGGCCCGCTGGGTGGTGTCTGGCGACAACCGTAAGCTGGAGTTATTCAAGGCCAAGGTCCGCGATAAACTGGCGATTGACGGTGGTGGCTGTCTCACTTATCTGGCACCGACCCGGGTTAACCTGAACCTCATGCAGGAGCGATGGCCGGAACTGGAGTTCTGCTCCACCCGGGAACACTGAACACAGAGTCTGCCTTTTCCTATGCAGTTTCAGCTTACCGCTCATGATGGTGCTGCCAGGACCGGAGCCCTGGAGTTCCCCCGCGGCAGGGTACGCACACCGGCATTTATGCCTTGTGGTACCTATGGTACGGTTAAGGGCATGACGCCTGAGATGTTGCTGCGGACAGGGGCCGATATTGTTTTGGGCAATACCTTTCACTTGATGCAGAGGCCAGGCACCAGGATTATAGGTCTCCATGGCGATCTGCATGATTTTATGAGCTGGGACAAGCCTATCCTTACCGACTCGGGCGGATTTCAGGTATTCAGTCTTGGAGCCATGCGAAAAATTACTGAACAGGAAGTTCTGTTTCGCTCGCCGGTAAATGGTGCCAAGCTCACATTGGACCCCGAGTCCTCAATCGAAATTCAGCACCAGCTTGGCTCCGACATCATGATGGTATTTGATGATTGCACTCCCTATCCGGCAACAGAACATGAGGCACGGCAATCCATGGAGATGTCCTTGCGTTGGGCAGCCCGTTGTCGGGTAGCGCATGCTGATCACCCGGCGGCTCTGTTCGGCATAATCCAGGGGGGCATGTATGCTAGTCTGCGCCAGCAATCCCTGGCTGGGCTGGTGGAGCAGGACTATCCTGGCTATGCCATCGGCGGTTTGTCTGTGGGCGAGCCAAAGCAGGAGATGGAGGCCATGATCGCCCAAATTACACCACTCATGCCGCAACACAAGCCGCGATATTTGATGGGGGTCGGTACACCTCAGGACATTGTGGACGGAGTGGCGCAGGGAGTGGACATGTTTGATTGCGTGATGCCCACGCGCAATGCGCGTAATGGCTATCTGTTTACCTCCAGGGGTTTGCTAAAGCTACGCAATTCCCGTTATCGCGATGATACCTCTCCCCCAGATCTAAACTGCAACTGCTATACCTGCCGGAATTTTTCCCGCGCCTATCTTCATCATCTGGACAAGTGCAAGGAAATTCTTGGTGCACAACTTAATACCATCCATAATCTCCACTACTATCAGCAACTGATGGCAGATTTGCGCCAAGCGATAGAACAGGGTAAATTGAGCGTTTTTTTGACAAGCTTCAAGGAAGCTCAACAGCAACTCGCTGCTGAGCAAAAGCATTAACTGCAATTTAAGACTGGATTAAGGGCGCAGAGGCGATCACGGCCTCTACAGCGACTGTTGCCGCCCAATCCAGTCATTGGACTTGTTCAATAGCAATACTGTCAGACAGTCGTTAAAACCAACTTGGTTTCAATGAATACATCTCGGAGAGAATATCCATCATGAATCTGCTATTTCCCATTGCCTTCGCTCAGGAATCAGCCCAGACATCTCAGCCTTCACTTATCTATAACCTGTTCCTGTTTGGTGGCATGATTGTGTTGTTCTACCTAATTCTATGGCGACCTCAGGCCAAAAAGAACAAGGAGCACAAGGAACTGGTGAGCAGTATCTCCAAGGGTGATGAGGTTATGACTGCTGGTGGTATCTTGGGCAAGGTGACTAAGATTGGTGATGAGTACATCGCCGTGGAGATTGCAAAGAATACAGAAATAAAACTACAACGATCCTCCATACTGGCTGCACTACCCAAGGGAACCATCGCCCAGATCTGAGTGGGTGTGGTGTCCGGTTCACCAGCATCAACTTTCCTTTGGCCGATAGTCATAGAGAAACTCAGGAACCATTCAAGAGCAAACAATTTTTTGTCATGCTGAACAAATACCCGTTGTGGAAAAACATCCTTATCCTGCTAGTGGCACTGTTGGGATTCATCTATTCAATACCTAACCTGTATGAGGACGATGAAGCCATTCTCCTTAGTAATGAGAGTTTCGATATTACCGAAGCCGATATGAATATGGCCATTACGGCATTGGAAGCTGCTTCAGTACAATTCTTTGGTTTGGAGTTGGGAGATGGCAATCTGTTGTTACGGGTCGAGACTGTAGATGATCAGTTACGGGCCAAGACTGCATTGGAGGAAGCATTCAGCCGGGACTATATCGTGGCACTTAATCTGGCACCGACTTCGCCAGACTGGATGCAATCCATAGGTGCAAGGAAAATGGCTCGCGGCCTTGACCTTCAGGGTGGTGTACATTTCCTGATGGAAGTGGATATGGAAGCTGCTCTGGAGAGGCGCATTCAGGATAACCTGGGTACAGTGCGGTCTATGTTGCGCGAGCAGCGAATACGCACCCGGGGTTTGCGTATTGCCGATGAAAACCGTCTAGAGATTGTATTCACCAGTGCTGATGACCGTTCACAGGCCCGCTCCGAACTCGTTGATAGTTTTCCTGAGATCCAGTTTCAGAATCGCGAGGTCAATGACAGTTTTTTTCTTGATATGACGTTGACGGCGGATTCTATTCTGCAACTGCAGCGGGATACTCTGCAGGCCAACCGGACTACATTGATGAATCGAGTGGATGAACTGGGGGTGGCTGAACCCACAGTACAGCAACAGGGTGCTGATCGAATTGTTGTAGAGTTGCCCGGGGTACAGGACCCGGCCCAGGCTATACGCATTCTGCAGCGCATCGCCACCCTGCAGTTCCATTTGGCCGCCGAACCGGGTGCTCCGAGATCAAGCTACGAGACTTACGAATATGTTACCCCGGACGGAGCCCAGTTAGTGGATGTAGACAACGATGTCATACTGCAGGGAGACCGTATCAGCAACGCCATTTCGGCACTTGATGAATACGGTCAGCCGCAGGTCTCCATTACTCTTGATGCCCAGGGTGGCAACCAGATTAACCGGGTCACCCGTGACAATGTGGGCTGGTTCATGGATATTCTGCTGATCGAGACTAAGTCGCGCAACACCTTGGTGATTGATGACAATGGTCAGCAAGTCGAAGAAACCGAGTTCTATGAAGAGAAGCGGCTGATCAGTCATGCCAGAATTCAAACAGCCTTGGGACGCCAGTTTCGGATTACTGGTTTAAGCCCGCGCGAAGCCAATGACACTGCCTTATTAATCAGGGCCGGTTCGTTGTCGGCACCGATGACCATAGTGGAACAATCGGTTATTGGTCCTAGCCTGGGACAGGAAAATCTGGAAGCGGGATTTTTTGCAGTACAGGTGGCAGCAGTCTTGGTTGTTCTATTCATGATTGCCTACTACCGGGTGTTCGGTCTGGCAGCCAATGCAGCACTAATCCTAAACATCCTTCTCATTTTCACGGTGATGTCCGCCATAGGGGCCACACTGACGCTACCGGGAATCGTAGGCATTGTCCTGACCGTGGGTATGGCGGTAGATGCCAATGTATTGATATTTACCCGCATCAGGGAAGAGCTGAGCAATGGCATGTCGCCACAGAAGGCCATTGATGCCGGTTATAACCGGGCTTTCACCACTATTCTTGATGCCAATCTTACCACTTTCCTGGTAGCTCTGGTTCTGATGACCATTGGTACCGGGCCGGTACGGGGGTTTTCGGTGACGCTGATGATTGGCATTGCCACCTCCATGTTTACGGCCATCGTCGGGACTCGGGCACTGATAAATTTGATCTATGGTGGTCGTACAGTGAAGCGACTCTCCATTGGTAAATACACCGAACCTGAACCGGTTACGGCAGGTGCCGGAGCCAACTAGGCAGGACCAGTGCAAATGATCTTTGGCAGGGAAATAGACTTCATGGGCAAGCGCAAGCTGGCTGCGATAATTTCGGCGGCTCTGGTAGTGCTGTCTGTGGTATCGCTGGCTATCAACTCCCTGAATTTCGGGTTGGATTTTACCAGTGGCACTTCAGTTCGGCTTAATTTTGCTGACAGTGTCGATATTCAGCAAGTGAACGCGGAGCTGGCCAACAATGGTTACGATACGGCGGTGGTTGTACAGTTTGGCACTGATCGGGATATTCGGGTATTGCTGCCGGTGGATGCCGGGATAGAGGAGTCAGAACAGGCGCAGCAGGCTTTAGCGGTGGGTGAATCCATTGCCCGTTTGCTTGGGCAAAGCACTGGAGGCGAGGTCACTCTTATCGGTTCCGACTTTGTTAGTGCCAAGGTTGGCGACGAGTTGGCTGAACAGGGCGGACTTGGCATGCTGGTGGCCTTGGGTATCATCATGGTATACATCGCCGTGCGCTTTCAGTTCAAGTTTTCGATGGGAGCGGTGATTGCCCTTGCCCATGATCTGCTAATCACGCTTGGCATTTTCTCCGTGTTTGGTCTGGAGTTTAACCTCAATACTCTGGCTGCCATGCTGGCCATTATCGGCTACTCCCTTAATGACACTATCGTGGTATCAGATCGTATTCGGGAAAACTTTCGTCGCATGCGTAAAGGAACTCCGATTGAAATGGTTAATACTTCGTTGAATCAAACCCTCAGCCGTACGTTAATCACCTCGTTTACCACTCTGCTGGTGCTATTTTCGATATTACTGATTGGCGGTGAAGCTACTCGGGGCTTTGCTATTGCGCTAATAATTGGGGTGGTGATTGGGACGTACTCCTCAATCTATATTGCCTCCAATATCATCATCTTTATGAATGTTACCCGGGAAGACTTGATGATTCCGGCGAAGGAAGGGGCAGAACTGGATAAGACCCCCTGAGACTTTGGGCAGCATGTGGTGCAGCGGCATGACTTTGGCAGGGTAAAGCTCGGCTGTTAAATGGCGATAACAATTAGGGTAGTCACCCTAGCCGGTGAGTAATTCGCAGAACTATGCAATGCTAATAATATTGATTACATTTTCCGGCCATCAAGATCTGAAAAATAATCAAAGGACTGAATTTTTTTAATGTTTTCAGGCAACCGCCAGATGGGTATGGCGGCACTACAATCCCTCACCGGATTATTGCTGGGTCTGGTGCTGGTCTCTTCTGTTGTCAGGGCACAATCCGGGGCATCCTTCCCACGACCAGCGGAACTTGAACCAGCGGTGACCTTCTGGACCCGCGTCTACACAGAGGTGGATACCCGTAGCGGTTTTCTGCATGATTCCCAACATCTGGCCATCATCTACGCACGGCTGCCCCTTGATCGTCAACAGATAGAAGCTAATCGAACCCGTATTCGTGAAGACCTGCGGGTGCTGGCCAGTGGTCGGCGCAACAATCTGACAGACAGTCAGGCAGAAATACTTGCCTTGTGGCCCGAAGGTGTCAGCAATGAGACCCTGCGCACTGCCACTTCCAATGTGCGCTGGCAATTGGGTCAATCTGATCGCTTTAAGGCCGGCTTGCAGCGCTCTGGAGCCTATCGTGAGCACATCAGGCGGGTGATAGAAGAGAAGGATCTGCCAATTGAACTGGCCGTGCTGCCTCATGTAGAGTCTTCGTTCAATCCCAGTGCCTATTCCAGTGCTGCGGCGGCCGGCATGTGGCAATTTGGTCGGACCACAGGTCGACGGTTCATGCGTATCGATCACATTGTTGATGAGCGTATGGATCCATACATTGCCACCAATGCTGCCATGAGTCTGCTGGAATATAACTATTCGGTTCTTGGCACCTGGCCGCTGGCACTGACAGCCTACAATCATGGTGCGGGTGGAGTTGCGCGTGCTGTAAGGCAAACCGGGACTACCGATATTGAGACTATCATCGCCAATTACCGGGGTCGCGCTTTCGGTTTTGCTTCCCGTAATTTTTACCCCCAATTTCTGGCAGTGCTGGATGTGGAAAATCAGACCAAGCAGTTTTTTGGTGAGGTCAGTCTGGATGCAGCACCCAAGTTTACGATTGTGGAGACTGATGCCTACATCGAAGTCGATGTCTTCGCCCGGTCGCTTGGTGTTTCCCTGGAACGACTGCGTGCTGACAACCCTGCTTTGAGGCCCGTGGTTTGGGAGGGTAACAAGCGTATCCCCAAGGGTTTTCCTGTTAAGCTGAGAAGTGTGACAACTCTGGGACCTGACTTACTTGCGAGAATACCTGCTAACAGCAAATATACCATGCAGACTCCTGATGTGGAGTATGTGGTAACACGCGGGGACAGTCTGTCAGTTATTGCCCGGCGTTTTGACACCACTGTCTCTCAACTTGTAGCCTTGAATCAGTTGCGCAGTCGCCATCGGATTCAGATTGGGCAGCGTCTGCTGTTGCCGCAGGATACCAATGCCGTTCAGCTCACAGAGAACGCTGCACCGCCAGCCGAGGGACTGTATACCGTTCGTAGGGGCGATACAGTGTCGCGAATCGCAGCCCGCTATGGAGTAACCGAGCAAGATTTACTGGCAGTTAATGGAACCGTCGATCGCAATCGTATCTTTCCCGGACAGCTGATCCGACTTCCTGGGTTTGAACCAGAGACTGTGGATCAATCGCTACCAGCCACCAATGCTATGCAGGAAGTCGGCATTGAGGACAAAAGGGAAGAGTTGGAGTCTGCTTCAGAAACTATTGCGGCATCGGAGCTCGCTGCGGTGCAGCCCTCACCAACCGAGGCCATAGCGGAAGTTAGTAGTGAGCTGGGGGTGGAACAAGAGAATTTGCCGCCAGCCGCTGTATTACTGGACAACCAGCAACTGGAGGTCTCTGTAACCAGGGAGGAACTGGAAGCCGAGGCCATTGATCCAGAGCAGGATATCAGCGAAAGCAATGAACAGCTGGTGGAAGTATTGTCTGCCGACCCCTCTGACTACACGGTTGCCAGCAACAACAGTATCGAAATACAGGCATCCGAGACTTTGGGGCACTATGCCGAATGGCTTGGCATTCGCGCTTGGGATATCCGCAGGCTTAACGGCATGGCATATCGGGATCCGGTGATTGTCGGAAAGCGACTCAGACTGGATTTTTCAAAGGTCAGTATTGTCGAATTTGAACGGGCGAGGCGAGATTTCCATTCCACTCTGCAACAGGAATTTTTTGCCAATTACCGAATCAGGGATGTGGAAACTTACAATGTGCGCAGTGGTGATAATCTGGGCACCATTGCCCGGGAGCGATATTCCACACCGGTTTGGCTACTGCGTCAATACAACCCTGAATTGGATCTGGATCGCATTCAGATTGGCCAGCAGGTAGTCTTGCCGCTAGTGGAACAGGTCAACTAATACAGTGCTATGTGACACCCTGATGCCACTCTACCCCAAGTGATATCTAAACCGCAGTTTGCTTGCTGGTAAGGCAGCTGCCTGACTTGTGCTGATGTGTCATACCTTGATTATAGGATTCCATTTTGGCATCCAAGGTGTTGTGCCGAAGTTAAGTCTGGTGCAGTTATCGAATATGATTTCCAGTAAATTCCACATATCCGCTACCTTCTGTTCATTACCGGTGTCAAAGGTGATGTTGTTGAATTTGGCAAGGGGAGTTTCGACCTGTTAATCGAAGAGACTTGCCCTTCGATCTGTGTAGATGATCCAATACTTTCGATGTCGCCTCTTGCATAGTTGTTTCATTCATTCCGGCAAGAGAGATTTCAGGACTTGCCATACTCCTTTGAACTAATCAATTATTGTGACCTGTTGCACCAGGTCCTGCTTCAGACTGAACGTGGTTCATTGCCCTTAGCCTATTGTCTATCAAAATAGTCAGATTGATACATTCGGATTTACCCAACAGACACCTGATTTTAACTAAATTCATCCGATTTCTTGGCCAGTTATATGCGTATATTATCCTTTTGTTGAGGACTAACCCATCGTCAACTTATTGAATTGTAATGATTATCTCTTATTTTATGAGGCTGTGAATAGTCAGTAGAAAAACTATTCCAAAAAGGCATTGCAGGCGGGCGGGGGGTGATACGATGATGAACTCAGTAATTATATGTTCCACAGTTCATGGAGGATAATTATGAAATACTATCTACACAGAATCAGTAATCATATTGATTGGTCACACCCCCTACTCGAACAGAAAAATCTGCTTTCGATCGTTTAGGTAGATATTGCAGTAAATCTGTAACATTTTATTTCTGAGTATCAAAACGATTAGATCAAGGTTTCAACTACAGTTGCTGTATATTGCCAAAAGTTATGGAGTTCAATTCCTCAATCAAGATTTGGGTTACAGCGTTTTCTTGAAATGGAGCAAGGTGAATGGATAGTCGTGCCGATCTGGGATGCTTTCCTATCTTTTGTGGATAAGTTATCTAGTGTCTGGAACAAAACTCAGTTCTCGATGCTATCCTACTGAAACTAAAAGAAATAATTGATATTCTAAAACTTGAAGATTGATACAATTTTGGTTAGAGCAAGTACATTTTGATCACATCTGTGTAAAACCGCTAAATCTTCGTGTTGGGGACCTTTTAAATTATGCTTAATTTTCAAAGAGTTAAGCTCTGATGTGATGTGAGATTTCACTCAGACACTATCTATGGTAACGGTATCACTATGGTAACGGTATCACTATGGTAACGGTATCACTATGGTAACGGTATCAAAGGAAAGATACCAGCTTAAGTAAAAATGACAGGATGAATAATTGATAACAAATCGTTAAGAGGAATAATAATATGAACTCTGAAAGCTTGCAAAAACAGTTGATGATCTTTCGCGTTGATGAAGATAATGAATGGATACGTAATGAACTAGATCAAGGACGCCTCCGTCAGGGATGGGGTGATGATGGATTAAGCCTCGTTAATTCAGCTGGGGAGAGAATAGATAAGTCCAATTGGGAAAATGCAGCATATAAAAGATGGGGTGAAAATCCCAGTCCAAGGCGATTCGTTATACTCAGCAAGATGCTTGAATTAACATCTGGCGATTTTGTCATTGTGCCTAAGATGCCAGAATGGAATCAATTTACCATTGCCCGGGTCTCTGGAAGTTACAAGTTTGAAGTTGCTGAAGGCCAGAAGGACTTTGGGCATATTATTCCGGTAGACAAAGAAAGTATTCGAAAATTCCACTATAAAGCTAACAAACAGTCATTCATAGTTTCGGCTTTATTCTCAAGAGCAAATCACAGACCCGCAGTTTCGTTTTGTAATAGCGAAGAGCATGTTAATGTTGTAAGTCAACTATTAGAGATGTATAGTGAAGCATCTGAGGCTCAAAGTAATGATTTGCTAGCTCAAGTAATGGATAGTGCTTATCGGGAAGCAGCTAAGACTCTTGCCTCGGAAGTAGAAAAGTGGAACGGACCAAGATTTGAGGACGCGGTTAGGCAAAGCTTTGAAGAACAAGGATATCAGATAAAGTACTGCAAGCGTTATGATGGTGAGGGAAGTGATATAGATATGTTAGTGTCACCGCCTGCGAATCAATATACATCATTTGTCCCTGCAGAGATCGCAGTGCAAGTCAAATGGAAGCAAGGAATAGATCAAGATGAAAGTTCGGCAATTGACCAGATTAGTAAATGGGCTGACTGGCAATGCAGCGAAGCTAAGAAAATTGTAATCAGTTCTGCATCAGAATTTACAAAAAAGGCTCATGAAAAAGCCTCTGATAAAGGTGTTGAGCTGATTTGTGGCCTACAAACTATGTGCTTTCTTTTAGGAATTTCAGGAAGGTATCGAGAAGAATGGGATAATTAGTGAGAGATTCTGAATAGGCAAACTGTCTACCCTTCTACTACCACACTAATTTTCCGACTCACCAAACATTGGGTTAATTTTTTGGCTACCTTAACATTCCTTCCTTTATGATCTGAAGTCAAAATAACACGTGTTTCTTGGTTTTAATCTAAAGAGAAATTAATCAATATTTTTTAGTATGGCTGAATCATGATGGACATGAAGCTGCTGGGATTTGCATAGTATTTCAACGAATACTGTAGGAGTATTGTTAGCGTAAAAATTTATTTATGAAGTTGTAAGCAATGAAAGATTGGTTCTAAACCTGATAGAAAACGATTTGAAAGATTCAAAAATTGGAATGGCATTAGTCCTATTATTGAAGGTGGATACATTAGACTAGAGAATGAAGAGAATATAAGTCTTGATCTGGGTTTCTTTCGGCGAGTTAAGGCTATCGAACGGGATATCTCCAGAGGAGATTATGCGGATGCTCCTCTGATAAGTCGATTGAAGTCGCGACAAACAAATTTGGACATATCAGATCTTGAAGAAAGCATAAATCGCGCCCTAAACCGAGGAATTTGCGCTGTGGCTAAAAAAGGATTAATTCCCACCAACTTGTGTTCAATTTCCCACCTCCGCGATACAATCACTCATAATTTGGTTTCTTTATCCCACCTGAGGATAATTTTTGGGCATTTTGGCTTGGGGTGAAATTTCATCAAAAACAAAGAATATGCTGAAAAGTAGGCAATAATGACCATTTTTTGGGGTAAAGTTCTCTTGAGGATGCCCTTTAGCCCATATAAATCAAGGGTTTCAGAACAACGCAACTGCCTCAAACCAATATAAGGAAAATCGGCCAATTAATTTGCGGAATGAGCTCAAGAAAAAATTAGCACCAGAGCTTCAAAATACGGTTCTTGAAATGAAAGGCCCGGATTAATTTGAGAATCTTATGGAGCGATATTTTGAAAAAATGGTGCTAGCATCTTAAGATCGGCGAAAAGCTAGCCAGATAAGGAGGGTGATGCCGATATTATTGCCACCTTTGAGCTATTAAATATGATGGTTTATGTGCAAGCGAAACGACACTACAAAGACACTGATACATTGGCAGTTAATTAAATAAAGCAATATGTACAGTACAAAAGCAATAACTATGGCGAATACACTCATATGTTATGGTTAATTTCTACAGCTGACAAGTTTACGGGTGATTGCATCAAAGAAGCCAAAGAAAGTAATGTAAGGCTCATTAGTGGAGAGGAATTTTCCAAAATGTTGCTGTATAAGGGTATTAAGAACCTATAAATCCCCAGGCAAAAATGTATGATCGAAACTTCACTAGTGGTGAGTCAAAATCATAATTACATTTTACTGCAAGTTATAATCAGCGCAATGATCAAATGTACTGATTTTCATTCAAGTTTAATTATGGTTTGATAGCCCATACCTAAAAATATCTGATTGGCTGAATCCTAGCGATGATGAGTACGCTCCAGAACTCCTTTGTTTTCCGCCATGTCCAGGATAGTGTCGATATTGTCCGCAATATCCTCAGCTGTTGCTGAGGTACCTAGGTCTACACCAGCATTTTCTCTGACATCTGCGGAATAATAGCGACCACCCATGGCTTGGATAATTCGGCCATTAGGTGCCTGATTACTGCATAAATAAATCACTGCCGGTGTTACCAGCTCTGGAGCCAACCGTTCTTCACTGTCTTCAAATCCGGGTAGATCCAATGTCATTCGAGTGGCAGCGATAGGCGCAATGCTATTTGTATGAATGTTGTACTTGGCACCTTCCAGTCTCAATGTATTCATAAATCCTACTAGTCCCAGCTTGGCAGTACCATAATTGCTTTGCCCGAAATTTCCAAACAGACCGGAAGTTGAGGTGGTCATTACCAGACGGCCATAGTTCTGTTCGGTCATGGTTGGCCATACGCTCTTGGTGACATTGAGACTTCCAGTGAGATGCACATCCAGAACAGCATGCCAGTTTTCCATCTCCATCTTGGCAAAAGTCTTGTCCCGCAATATGCCTGCATTATTAACGGCAATATCAATTCGTCCCCATCGGGATAAGGTCTCTTCGACCATTTTTTCGACAGCTTTCAAGTCAGTCACCGAGGCCGCATTTGCCATTGCAGTGCCACCAGCATCGACAATTTCCTGGACAACCTGTTCAGCAGCCGAGATTGATCCGCCAGTACCATCCACCGAGCCACCAAGGTCGTTGACGACCACTTTGGCACCACGACGGCCAAGCTCCAAAGCATGTTGTTTACCCAGCCCACCCCCGGCTCCAGTGACTATGGCAACGTTATTTTCAAAACTGATACTCATATTTCCTCCAGTGTCATTTATAAGTCCATGTGGTGTGATTTGTCAGGGATGATATTGTAAACTCAGATCATGAAGCCTGCAATTTGAATTGAAGAATCAGGACCCCGACCCACTCAAGAGCAGAAGAATGTTCATTTCCCAGTCTTGCAATACCTGATTATACCCCTCTCAACAGGCCTCCAAAAAATGAAAAAATCAGATTTGACGAGATGTACAGAAATATTAACAATTAGATGGATTTCACCATCTCAGGCTGTAGTAAAAGTGCCTCATTTTAGCTTTAGAGCAGGTAGGATTCTTGCCAGGAATTCTTCATTGCAAAATAAATAAGGAATTAATTCAGTGAATGCCATATCATCAGGACAGTTTACAGACCAAAGGATATTGAGAGACCTTGAGTGAAGTGCAGCCCGTGCCAGCAGCTACGGTAGTGCTGGTACGTAACAATACTAAGAATGTCGGGATAGAGGTCCTGTTGCTAAAGCGCAACTCAAAGCTCGTATTCCATGGGGGGCACTGGGTGTTTCCGGGGGGAAGACTTGATGACGCTGATTTCGCAGCTGCCGATCAGGGTCTGGAGTATCCTGCCGCACAGTTGGCGGCGGTGCGGGAAACCCGTGAAGAAGCAGGTGTTGACATACGGGCAGACCAACTCATACACACAGCACACTGGACAACCCCTCCTCGAATGCTCCGGCGTTTCTGTACCTGGTTTTTCGTCTGCCCTCTGCGAAACCCCGTTCAGGTCACTGTTGACAATGACGAGATTCTGGATTTCCGCTGGTTATCGCCCACCGAGGCGTTGGCCGAGGCCATTGCAGAGCAACTGGTATTGCCTGGTCCGACCCGGACCACTCTGCAGGATTTGTCCCCCTACGAAAACCTCGAAGCCATGGTGGCTGCCCTCTCTCTCGGAAACATTCGGGTCTTTCCCGAGGATTCGACATGGTATCGGCCCTATGAGATGGGGTATAGACCGAACCAGACATCGAATTCAACGAAAGATGATCACCCCGGAGCGTGACTTCCAGAAAAATTATGGCTATAGGTAAGATAGTTTGTTGATAGAGCAAGAATTCCCTGAATCAACAGCATTGAGAAAATAAAGTCAGTTCCAACCGTCCTCTGTCTCTTGCTTTTCTGAACAGCATGGGGGAAAGTTGACTGACGGTGCATGTACCAAAGCCGCCTGGGAAGCGTGCAAAATCAAACATCCAGTCAAACCCAAACCGGATATCCGGATTGGTCAATTCATATTCTGTTACAGCAGGACCTGTGAAGTGAAACGATGACAGCAACCAGATTCGACAGTCTCCGCCACACCCTGCAACAGCTGCGGCGTCGTCGCCGTAACCTGTTTTTTCTGCGACAGAGCAGCCTACACAGCATTATCTTAGTACTGCTTGTACTCAGCATCAGTCTCCTTAACCTGTGGCTGCAGCCAGGAAAAACTGGCACAACGGTTCTGTTTGCTCTCATGGTGGCACTTGCTGCCGGGGTGCTGGGACACTTCATCAAAGCTCTCAGGCGTCGCCAAACTGATGACAGAATGCTGGCACATTATGTCGAAGATCATATTCCGGATTTCGAGCAGCGCTTACTGACTTCCCTGGAGTTTACCGAACTGGATCTAGAGCAGGGGCGGGCCGGTGTCTCCACCCAGTTTATCCAGCAGCTATGGGAAGATGCTCAGCAACAGGTTCAGAAGCAACAAAGTCAGGTGAGGAAAGTAGAGCCAGCCAGTCGCTCCTGGCTGTCTTTCGCCACGGCAGTGAGTACCATCGCCGCAGTATCGGTATTGTTCCTCGTATCGGATAGCCTGTTCAGGGCCGGTTCCCGCTTGGCCTGGCCCTTTGCCATCAGTGAACCACTGATTGAAGAGGAGATTTTTGCTGCAATAGAGATCAGTGTCGAACCGGGCGATATCGAGATTCAGCGCGGTGAGAGCGTAACCATCATCGCCCAAGTTAGCAATGCCATGCCAGATTCTATCAGTCTGCGGTTGCAGGACGACAGGGTGAACTGGCGCAACGAGGTCATGCAACGGGATGGCTCGGGTAGTGATAGTGCCTATTACAGTTACTTTATTCCTGCTCTTCAACAGGACACAACTTATTACATCAGCTTCAATGAGCGCGGTGAGCAGAGTTCCCAACAATACCGGATCAGTGTTTATGACTTGCCTCAAGTCGATCAGCTGGATCTGGCCTTTGAGTATCCGGATTACACTGGCATAGAAGATAATGTCGAAACTGATAGTGGCGACATGGTGGTGCCCGAAGGTACCGTGGTCAATCTCAATGTTACTTTCAACAAGGCTATCGAACAGGCGGTAGTCCAGTTCGATCAGTCATATAGTGAGATCGAAAGGGAGGAACAAGAACAAGGAGTTGACCCGCCACCTTATATCGATCTGCCCCTGACCCTTATGGGCAATACGGGAAGCGGTCGCTTTACAGTAAATCAGGACGGCGTTTACCGTATCTTTGCCACTGACTTTGCAGGACTGCAAAGTCAGAATCCTTCGGACTATTTCATTCGTGCCATTGAGGACATGCCACCGGAACTGGTCCTACAGCGACCCGGGCGTGATCAGGAAGTCATGCCACTGGAAGAGGTGGTTCTGGAGGTTAATGCCAGCGATGATTATGGACTCAGTGAGTTTAAACTCAATTACAGTGTGGTTGGTTCAGATGAGGTAGAAGTGAACTTCCTGCCCGATGCCCAAGTGCGCCAGGTTACTGGTCATGAATTGATTTACCTTGAAGATTTGGCGGTTGAACCGGGGGATTTCGTCAGCTACTTCCTAACACTAGCAGACAATAATGCCCTGCAAGGACCATCGGAATTGATCTCCGATATCTACTTTTTGCAGATCATCCCGACCGACCAGGAATTTCGTCGCAATCCGGGCATGGGGGGCGGCCAGGGTGGAGGTGGTAGTCAGGGAGGCGACAGTAGCGCACTTGTTGCTGTGCAAAAAGACATCATTGCCGCTACCTGGAAACTGCGTAACCGGCACCACAAAGTTACCGCTGAGGAGTTCGCCTCCGATGCACAGATCATAGCCGAGGCTCAGCGCGAGGCGACTGGTCGCGCACGCCGTTCCATTGATCGGCTAGCCGAAAGGCTAAATTTTTCCGACGATACCTATGATGCCGCAGTCGAAAATCTGTCTCTGGCTATTGAGCAGATGAACATGGCGGCTTCAGAACTGGAACTGGCGCAAATTACCAGTGCCCTGCCGCCTGAGCAGTTGGCACTGCAGTTCATACTCAGGGCGGAAACCAGTATCAATCGCACCAATATCAGCATGCAGCAGGGGAGCAGCGGTGGTGGCGGAGGCGGCGCACGCCAGGAGCGAGAAGATTTGCGGGAGCTGTTCGAGATGGAAATGGGCCAGTTGGAAAATCGGTATGAAAATCCGGCAAGTGCAGGTGGCTCACGAGAAAATCAGGCAGAAGTCGACAAGTTAAAAGAGCTGGCCCGACGGCAGGAATCCCTGACTCGGGCCCAGCGTAATCTGGCACGCAGACAAGAACAGTTAAGCGAAGAACAGAAACGTCGCGAACTGGAGCGTCTAACGCGACAGCAAGAACAGCTCAGTCAAGAAGTGGCACAGCTGGCTCAGCAAATGTCGCAGCAACAGTCATCATCGACTCAAAACAGTTCCAGATCATCATCTGGTGCTGATGGCAATGGACAACAGGCTGCCCAGCAGTCGACGCTGCAACGGGCAGCGAGGCAAATGCAGGAGGCCGCCGCCAGCGATTCACCCGCTATAGCGGCCGCCCGCAGCCAAAAGGCTTTGGAGAATTTGCGACAGCAACAACAGGAGTTGACTGAAGAGGGAAGGAGTTCGGTCCAGCAACTGGCGCAGACGCTGACTCGACGGGGGCAACAATTGCTGGACCAGCAGCGGCAACTGATGCGCGATATAGCAGAAACTTCGCGCCAGCAGGGATTAGGGCAAACCCGTCAGGCGGTGCGGGATGATGATCGATTGCAGGAACTGATTGCAGCACAGCAGCAACAGCAAACAGATCTCAAGGAAATCGAAACCATGCTGCGAGCTATCATCGCTCGTGGCAGTAATGAGGATCAACGACTGCTATCACAAGCCCAGTCTGCCTCCCGTGAATTGCGTCCCATTCAGGAAGGAATGCAGACTTCCAATCGGGTGTTGCGTAATGGCATGGTGAATCTGGCAGTGGATATTGAGGGGGAGATAGAAGGGCAGATGTCTGAGCTGGCACGGTCGCTGGCCGCCTTGGATGCCTCCGGCACCGATACACCAACTGATCGGATGCAACAGGCAGCCAATGATGCTGAGGCCTTGCGTCAGCAAATCGAGGACCTGCAGCAGCAGGCTTTGGCGTTCAACCAGGCTGGTCAGCAAGTCGGCGGCATGGTTCCAAGTCTGCGCAAGATGCGCGACCAGCTGCAGCTATCCGAGCAACTTGCTGAGCAACTGCAACAGCAATTGCAAGAGTCGGGCGGCCAGGCAGTCCAGGCTGGACTACGCGAGGGCAGACAGCAGCTCAGCAATAATCGTCCGAATGACCAGGCTAGACCTGGCATCGGCGGCGGCATTACTAACAACAGTAGCAGCCTGCCCTGGGGAAATGTGCGATCAATCCGGCAGCAATTGACCCGGCAGGATATTGAAGACTTCCTAAATCAGCCTGAACTGTTTCGGCAACTGTTGGAACCCATTATTGAATTGGAGGGTGCACTGAGTGCTCAGGCCGAACTTGATGCCATCAATAACAAGCTGTTCGCCACGGAAAATGAGGAGATTCCGGAGCAGTACCGCGATCTTGTTCAGCAATATTACCGGGTACTGTCTGAAAGTCAGGGGCCAAACCTGTAGCAATGCAATACGCGGAACCGACCCTATTTGGTGCACTGTTGCAGGGCCAGTTGAAGTTTGCCTTCGGAGTCAGCCCGTTGGTTTTTGCTGCAATTGCCGGGCTGATTGTAGCAGCAGTGGTTGTCAGCTATTTTAAGACTACCCGACCTTTGAGCAAGGCGTGGAAACTCTTTTTCATTAGTTTGCGCTCCAGTGTGCTGATGTTGATTCTGTTCTGCCTGCTTCGTCCGGTTATCATTACTCAACAAGCCTCGCAACAGGATACCTATCTTGGTGTATTGTACGATGATTCCCGTAGCATGTCTGTTACCGACATGGCCGGATCAATTTCCCGGCGCGAGGCCGTCAATGAAGCTCTGATCAGGAACGGTGTGCTGGATGAATTGGCAGAGTCTTTCCAACTCCGCAGCTTTCGATTCGACCAGCAGACCGAACGCATTACGGGTGCAGATGGCCTTTCAGCTGAAGGTACAGCTTCTTCCATCAGCCAGGCTTTGGAGTTTGTAGATGCTCAGCTTGGAGGCTTGCCGCTCGGAGGGCTAGTGCTGGTCAGCGATGGTGCCGACAACACTGGCGACGATCCGGTAGTCAAGGCCCAGGCTTTCGGTGCAAGACAGATTCCAATATTCACGGTGGGGGTGGGGCAGGAGGCTATACCTCAAGATATCGGAATTGTAGATGTCAACAGTAACCGGACTGTGCTTGAGGACACGGTATTTACCGTTTCTGCTGGTCTTAAACACCGCGGCTATGAAGGTCATGAGGTAGAACTCACAGTTAGGGACGGAGACTCAGTGGTGGCAAGTCGCACAGTCACTTTAGGAGAAGAAGGCATTACTCGTCGTTATGAGCTGGAACTGGCACCCGAAAGACCGCAGGCTATTGTCTATGATCTGCAAGTAGCCCTGCAGCGTGGCGAGATAATTGAGCAAAACAATACCTACAGTTTTCTGGTGGATAATTCCGACAGGGAGCCACTGGATATTCTTTACATCGAAGGCCATCCCAGAAACGAATACAAATTTATTCGCCGCGCAGTGGAACCCGATAGCTCATTACGCCTTGCGACCTACCTGCAAACCGGTCCGGAAAAGTATTACCGGCAAGGGATTGAATCTCCCACAGAACTTAGTGAGGGATTTCCGAGTGACAGAGAAACTCTGTTCCAATACGAAGCATTAGTCTTGGGTGATATAGAGCAAAGTTTTTTTAGTGTCGAGCAATTGCAGATGATTCAGGGCTTTGTGGCCGACCGTGGTGGTGGTTTGCTGATGAGCGGCCTTATTGACCCTGAGTTCATAACCACACCAATTGCCGATATCCTGCCGGTCAGCCTAGTTGAGGAAGGGTTTCTGCCTTCGTACCTGCAGGGAGGGATTCGTCGCGGCAGTCATCCAACTGGCGAGTTATTTACACCTAGACTGACCAGGAGCGGTGAGTTTTCACCGCTGCTGCGACTAGCAGCAGAGGACGGCGAGAACAGCTATTTATGGCGGCAGCTGCCCCAACTGCAGGGTATTCAGGTAACTGGTCGCATCAAGCCTGGTGCCAGTGTATTGATTGAGCACCCGCTCCTGCAATATCAGGATCAGGCTCTACCAGTGTTGGCCTATCAGCGTTATGGTAGCGGGCGCAGCATGGTACTGACCAGTGCCAGTACCTGGCGCTGGCAAATGATGATGGACTCCCGTAATCAGTCTCACGAAATCCTGTGGCGACAATTGCTGAGATGGCTTGCAGTATCGGCACCTGAGCGGATTAGTATAGAATTTGACCGTGAGTTTTATAATGTTGGGGATGAGGTCATGGTTTCGGCCACTGTGTTAAACGAAGAGTACCAGCCTGACAACAATGCTACCCTGTACCTGCAAACCACAGATCCTCTGGATCAGATAACGGACAGTCCCATGCAGTGGGATATTGAGGAGGAAGGAGTGTATCGCAGCCGCTTCACCGTTGCGCAAGAGGGGGTGTATAACTTACTGGTGGATATAGCCAGTGCAGCGGGTGAAGGCAGCCGCGATGGCTCGCAAAAAGAAGCTGCTATCGTGGTGATTTCTTCCCTCAGAGAGTATAACGATGCTGCAATGGACAGTGGACTTCTAAGTCGTATTGCCGAAATCAGTGGCGGCAGTTTTTTCAGTCTGGATCAGGCTTCGGAACTGGTTAACGCCATTGAGTTCACGCCCAATGCCTATTCTCGCGAAGTGCAGATTGACCTGTGGGATCAGCCTTGGTTGCTGGCTCTGCTGATCACTCTGCTGTGCATTGACTGGATTGCACGCCGCTTGCGGGGGCTATCCTGATGCGACTCTTGATTTTATCCTTAGGCGGCATCAGTCTATCTTGCACTGTGATACTACTGCTTTGCTGTCTGCTACTGGCAAACTCCCTCCAGGCTAGGCAAGTGCCATCAATGAATTATTTTCTGGATAGCCCGCAAACAGCGAAGCATGCAGTGATTATGGTGGGACCTGCCGTAGGAGATATTAATGTCCGCCGCTTCCGCCAGTGGAGCTTTTCTCTGCATGACATTCTCGTCAGGGATTACGGCTACAGCAATGAGCGAATAATCCTTTTGTACGATAGAGGAGAGACTGAATTCACTGGGGGCGAGCGCGTTGACGGGGCTGCGACCCGGGAAGGAATTAGCGATGCATTGACCAACCTTCGTGCACGGGTGGCAACCGGAGATCAAATCACGCTGTATCTGATTGGTCATGGATCTGGTGCAGGTGATGAAGCGAAGTTCAACATCGTAGGGCCTGATTTAACCGGAAATGAATTTGCGGTACTGCTGGATCAGTTTGATCGTCAGGACATGGTCATTGTAAATACCACCAGTGCCAGTTTTGGATTTTCGGAAGCACTCTCAAGTGAAGGACGAGTTGTAATCTCATCTACACGATCACCTTCGGAAAGGTACGACCCTGTTTTCTCCGGCTACTTCATTGATGCTCTCGATGGGCGCAAGGGAGACAGAGACAAGAACAACCGGGTGTCAATGTTGGAAGCGTTCGAGTATGCGCGCGCCAATGTTCAGCAGTGGTATTCCGAGCAAGGTAGACTTGCCCCGGAGCATGCCGGGCTGGATGATAACGGGGATTCTCTATTTAGTTTGGATCCCAGAGAGGATCAAAGTGATGGGTTGCTGGCAGAAATTGCTTATATTGACACTTTAGTCGATGCTGATGCCGAGCTGTCACCATCGGCACTGATGCTCAAGGCGCGTATGCAAGAACTAGAACGTTCGGTATTTATCCTTCGCGGTCGCAAGGATGAGTTTCTGGAAGCAGATTACTGGCAACAGATGGAGCCACTTCTGATAGAACTGGCTCAAACCACGGAACAATATGATGCACAGCGCAAGTCCTGACTACCTGATTTTCCGTCATTGGATTTCCTTGGCCCTACTGATCCTTGTCGTATTGCTATGTTCACCTGTTATGGCACAAGAGAGAGATGCCGAGTCCGACAGTAGCGTTCTGACCCGGGCCAATGAACTTATGCACAGCGGTTCTTATGCAGCTGCCAGCGAAGTGTTTCAGCAGGCGACTGGATCGCAGCGGCGCGAGGGCCTAATCGGGGCCTCCAGAGCTTGGTTCATGATGGGTAATGTCGAGGGGGCCGAGCAGGTGCTTGAAGCTGCCATTGACGGAGATTTTGCGGTCTTTCCGCTCCTCAGTACCCAATTGGCCGAAGTCAAGCGGCACCGTGGCAAGGCCTCAGAGGCACTGGATATTCTAGAGACTCTGGTCAGTGCTGATGCCGACGCACCAGTGCGGACACTGGTGCAATACGGCAGTTTACTTAGGTTTACCGGTCAAAAGGAAGCAGCTTCCCGCGTGCTGATGGAGGCGGTGAGCCGCTATGACAATGGTCTGGTCTACAGCTCCGAAGAGGTGAGTATGGTGGCCTTGGCCAGCTGGCTGTTGGGACGTATCCATGCTGCTAGCAGTCTGTTTGATGAGGCAACCCGGATCAGTCCTGACAATCTTGAGGCTCATACACTTTGGGCAGATTTGTTTCTGGAAAAATACAATGCTGCTGAGGCTGAGCGCGGCTATCAACAAGTGCTGGAGATAAACAGTCGCTATGTGCCTGCTCTGGTGGGAATGGCAAAGGTTACAGGCAATCAAGGAGCTGTACAGCGTGCATTGGCAATTAATCCTAATTCCGTTCCGGCACTGGAAACCTTTGGCCAGCTGCTGATGATGAACGAGCGAGAGGACGAGGCACAGGACTACCTTGAGCAGGCACTGAGTCTGAATCCTCAGTCCCTGACCAGTCTAAGTATTCTCGCCGCCGCTGCCGCTCTGCAAGAGCGGGATGCTGAGTATCAAAACTACCAGGCACGGGTGGAGGAATTTAGTCCAGGCAATGCCGAATTCCTTGGCCATCTGGCGGACAGTTTCGGCAATAACTACCGCTTTGAAGAGGCCGTGTTTTATGCTCGGAAGGCCATTGCGGCTGACCCGGAGTACTGGCAGGGCTATACCCTACTGGGGAGTAATCTGGTGCGGCTTGGTGAGGAGGAAGAGGGCAAGGCCAACCTGGAAATCGGATTTGACAATGATCCCTTCAATGTTATGACTTCCAACATGCTAAAGGTTTTCGATACCCTGGAAAGCTACACTACGCTGGAGACAGAACACTTCAAGGTGCAGATGAGTGAGCGGGATGCCAATATTCTGTGGCCTTACCTGCAGCCGCTACTGGAAGAATCCTGGACCACCTTGACCGCCAAGTATGGTTTTGAGCCTGAAGGACCGATCCTGATTGAAGTGTTTGAGAACTCGGAGGATTTTGCCGTACGTTCGGTCGGTCTGCCCGACATCGGACCATTGGTTGGTATCTGTTTTGGCAAGGTCATTACCCTCATTTCCCCGGATTCGCTGACAGCTAATTGGCAGGAGATCGTTTGGCATGAGTTTATGCATGTAATAACCCTGCAGATGACTAATAACCGCATGCCGCGCTGGTTGTCGGAGGGCATATCAGTTTGGGAGGAAAGAGAGGGCCGACCTTATTGGGGACGAGACCAGGGTCTGGATTTAGTCAGGGCTGCTGGTCAGGAAAAGTTGATTCCGGTGGCAAAGCTTAATGCAGGATTCTCCGGGGCACGGAGCAATGCTGATCTCAGTTTTGCCTATTTTCAATCTTATCTGGTGGTGGATTACATCACGGATGAATATGGGTTTCCGGCATTGCTGGCACTCATTGATCAGTATGCTCTGATCAAGTCCGACGGCGAGCGGTTTGAACAAGTATTTGGCATGGACATTGATGCATTTGATTCGGGATTCCGTGACTGGATCGATCGGCGCGTGCAGCAAATTAATGTCCATGTCCATACCGAAGATGTGCCCGATGAAGGCGAGGGGCATGGGCATGGTGTGCGGGAAAACAGCAGTGCTGTTCTGGCAGAGTTGTATAACAATGCCTCGCTTAAGCAGCATATGCGTTCGCGCATTGAGGAAAATTCCCAAGATTTTCAGGCGCATCTGCAACTTGGCATTGTGCTGTTCAAGGAAGAATCATTTGAGGAGGCCAAAATTTCCTTGCAGACTGCGCATGAGATGCTTCCTTCCTATACTGGCTATCCCAGTCCGGCACTGGTGCTGGCGCAAATTTATGAGCGCGAGGGCAATTGGGAAATGCAGTTGCAATGGCTGGAGATTTTGCTCAGCAGCCTGCAGCACGACTATGGGTCGGCGATAACGCTGGCCGAGGCCGCATTAAAGTCAGAGGATTATGATCGGGCGGCGTATTACCTCGGTCGTGCCATTGAAGTAGATCCCTACCGGCGGGATGTGCATGAACTGGGGGCACGTTATGCCAGGGCAACCAATGATCCCGAACTGGCAGTGACCGAGTACGAAATACTGCTGAGCCTGGAGATCAGCGACCCGGTAGAGGCCCGCACCAACCTGGCACAAGCTTATCTTGAAAATGGTCAAATTAGTGCTGCCAAGCAGAATATTCTGTTCGCCCTAGAGCAGGCCCCTGGCTTTCGCCGAGCCCAGCAACTGCTGCTGGAATCGGTCCGACAGGAGCAGGTCCGGTGAGCCGACTTATGCTGCCATTTACTTTACTATGCGCCACTTGCATGCTTGGTTCATTCAGTCAAGGACAGGTGTTGCCATTGGCTGAGGATCGCATTGGCAATGAAGACCAGGCGATCTATGAGTCCGACATTACCGAATTCGTCTGGCTGCGGGGACAGTACACCAATCATACCGGGGGAGCCGCAGGTTTCACCTACCGGCGTCGTGGTGGCTGGTGGGATACCGACTATCCGGATTCCGATGAAAATTTTCTGCGCGGAGTGATGCGCTATACCACGGTGGAGACTAACCCGCTCAACCATACCTATCTGCCGCTAACCGATCCACGACTTTTTGAACACATATTTTTGTACATGAACTGGAAGCGTGTGCCGATTGGCTCCTCTTTCTCGGGGCCAAATTTTACCACCGAGGAAATTGAGGCCCTGCGAGAGTTTATGTTCCGTGGTGGTTTTGTCATGGTGGATGACTTCTGGGGTCAGCCGCACCTTGATGACATGTACATGGAACTGGGGAAGATATTTCCTGACCGGGAAATTATCAAGCTGGATAACAACCATGAGATATTTCACATTTTTTTTGATATCAATGAAGTGGCCCAAGTTCCCGGGCGCATGGTCACCTGGGACTTTGGTGGTTTTATGAACCTGGATGATCCGAGTTATCCACCAGAGGTCTATGCAGTGCTGGATGATGATGGTCGGATTATGATGGTGGCCAACTACAATACTGATCTCGGGGATGGCTGGGAACACACCTTCTATGAGAATTACCCGACCAAATACACCAACGAGGCCTATAAAATAGGGATCAACTTTTTGATTTATGCCTTTAGCCACTAATCCAAAGATGACAGCAGCACAGGAAAAGCATATGGAAGCTACAGAACAGGCAATGGATTTGGACGATCAGGATGACATTTCACTAGTTGCGCGAATGCAGGAGGGGCGTGAACTGATTACTGCCGAGATCCGCAAGGTGATTATCGGTCAGGAGTCCATTATTGATGAACTTCTGATTGCTCTGTTTGGAGGCGGTCATGTGCTGGTGACCGGAGTACCTGGGCTGGCCAAGACCCTGTTGATTAAGACCCTGGCGGATATCCTGCAAGTGGACTTTTCGCGGATTCAGTTCACGCCTGATCTGATGCCGGCTGATGTGGTGGGTTCCGAAGTGGTTGATGAAACTGACGGCGGGCGCAAACTGACTTTCGTTAAGGGACCTATATTCACCAATATCCTGTTGGCGGATGAGATCAATCGTACACCCCCCAAAACTCAGTCTGCCTTGCTGGAGGCCATGGAAGAAAGACAGGTAACGGCAGCGGGAATTACCCATCCCATGGCCGAGCCTTTTTTTGTAATGGCAACCCAGAACCCGATTGAACTGGAGGGTACCTATCCACTGCCGGAGGCACAACTGGATCGCTTTATGTTCAAGATTGAGCTGGGGTACCTGTCTGAAGCGGAAGAGATCACCGTGGTAAGCAAAACCACCCAGACTTATGAAATTCCGCTGGCCCACCCGCTGGGAGGAGAAGACATTATAAGCTTTCAGCGTATTGCTCGTCAGGTGCCGGCGGCTGAAGCAGTTATACGCTATGCGGTCAGACTAGTGCATGCTTCACGACCGCAGAGTGAGCTGGCACCGGATTTTGTCAAGGACTGGGTCAGCTGGGGTGCGGGTATCCGTGCCTCCCAAAAGCTCATTCTTGCAGGTAAGGTGCGTGCGCTTTTGCTGGGTCGCTATAACGTGTCTTTTGGCGACGTGCGTGCTTTGGCACCGGCAGTTTTTCGTCATCGTATTCTATTGAATTTTCATGCTGAGGCCGAGCGCGTTACAACCGAAACGGTAATCAATCGCCTGCTTGAAGCGGTGCCGGAACCGGCTTCAGAAATCTAATTGTTGGCAATGAACCAACTCGACCAAATTTAATCGCAAGGAATTGAATGGCTGAATCAATCAACTTTCTTGACCCGGCTCTGCTTGACGGCCTGGGTAATCTGGAGTTGCGGGCCCGAGTGGTAGTTGAGGGGTTTCTGTCAGGACTGCATAAAAGTCCAAACCGTGGGTTTAGTGTTGAGTTCAATGATTACCGTCATTACCAGCGGGGCGATGATATGCGCCATGTTGATTGGAAGCTCTATGCTCGCAGCAACAAGTTCTACATCAAGCAATACGAAGATGAGACCAATGTACGCTGCATGATCCTGCTTGATACCAGCGGCTCTATGTCTTACTGCTCCGGTGCTGTCAGTAAACTAGGTTATGCTGTGACCTTGGCCTCGGCCCTAGCCTATTTCATCATGCGGCAGCGGGATGCGGTGGGTTTGATTACTTTCGATGACAACATCAGAGATTATATTCCTGCTCGCTGTCGCCAACCTCATTTGATGCAAATCCTGCGCGCGCTATCGCAGGTTGAGGTCGGCACAACAACCAATGCGGTAAAGCCCCTCACCGACCTTGCGGCTTCGCTGACCAGGAAAAGTATGGTGATTTTGATAACCGACATGCTGGATGACGAGGACCGGGTGATCAACACCCTGCAGAATCTGCGCGATCTTGGCAATGACATCATCACCTTTCAGACCATGGATGATGCCGAGCTGAATTTTCCCTTTCAGGAAGCCTCCGAATTCATCGACATGGAGAACAGTGAAACCTACATCACTTCACCGGCCGCTATTCGTAAGCAGTATCTGGACAACCTGAGCGAGTTCCTGTCCTATTGCCGCAAGCGTTGTCAGCAAAGTGGGGTTGATTATGCTTTGCTGAATACTTCAGAGCCGTTGGATAAAGCTCTAGCTGCCTACCTCACCAAGCGGGCTAAGAGTTTCTAGCAGAGGCTTGGACATCAATGGTATTCCTCACTCCTTTGTTTCTGCTTGGTCTGCTGGCTGCACTGATTCCGTTGGCCATCCATCTGATCAGGCGGGAAAAACCGCCAAAGGTGATGTTCAGCACCCTGAGGTTTCTGAAAAAAACCTCGAAAAAACTGGTGCTGTTCCAGCATCTTCAGCAGATTGTGCTGTTGCTTTTGCGGGCGATGGTGATTGTCCTGCTGGTTATGGCTTTTGCGCGTCCGTTGCTTGACCCGTCGATGGCCCGGCTGGTGGATGCCGACCCGCAGTCCGCAGTCATCCTGCTGGATGAGTCCATGAGCATGCGCTATGGCAACACCTATAAACGCGCCCTGGACGAAGCTGTCGGCATTATTGACAGATTGGGGGGTGGCGACGAAGTTGCTCTGGTGAGTTTCGATGATTCTGCCAGTCTGGTCCGGGAACTAAACAGAGATACGGCTGCGCTCAGGGAGATAATTGTTGGGCTTGAGGAGCCGGGCTTTGGTTCGACCCGCTATTATCCGGCCTTGCGGTTGGCCGATCAGTTGCTGGAAACCGCACGCTATGACAATCGGGTCATTTATCTGATCACGGACTTCCGGGAATCCGGTTTGCAAGATGGTGAGGCTGGCTGGAAGCTGTCACCTGGAGTGGTGTTCACTGCGGTTGATGTGGGCGACGCTAAGCTCAGTAATTTGGTTCTGTCCGACGTGCGCTATCCGGAGCAACTGCTGGAGGCATCCGCGCAGCAACAGATACTGGCCCGAATTCGCAGCACTGGATCGTTGTATCTGGAACGCGGTGAAGTTTCTCTCAGCATTAACGGTGAGCAAGTGGAACGGCTTAGTGTGGATCTGGGCGAGCGTTCTGAGGAAGTAGTGAGTTTTACAAACAGTTTTGATGGTGCTGGCAGTTATGTAGGGGAAGTTAGGGTCACTGGTGATGAGTTTGCTGATGATAACGCATTTTACTTTACTGTGGATGTGTTGCCGAAGATTCAAGTACTGGTAGTCAACGGAGAAGCTTCGGAGAACTGGTTTGATGATGAAGGGCACTGGTTCGGGCTTGCGGTAGGTGGCCCGGAGGCCACACCCTTTAGCCTGCAATCCGTGGAGACTGCTGAGCTCGGTATCGCCGAACTGATGCAGAGCGATGTGGTGGTGTTGCTTAATGTCGGGGATCTCAGCAACTCCCAAGCTGAGGCCATTGCCGACTATGTATTCGCTGGGGGTAGTCTGTTGCTGGCCCCGGGTGATCGGGTCGAACCCGGACTGTTCAACAGTCAGTTCGAAGAACTGACACCAGCTCTGCTACAGCAGGAACAGGCTAACCGGGACGATTACCTAGTCATTGCCGACTATGACCGGCGGCACCCGGTCCTGCAACCGCTTGAGGGAGACTGGACGGCGCGATTCGAGGGACATTGGACATTGTTGCCGCAAGCAGATGCTGAGGTGTTGATGCAGTTTGACAATGCAGAGCCGGCTCTGGTGGAAAAGGCACATGGAGAAGGGCGGGTTATGCTGTTTGCCTCCAGTTTGGATC
>JAPORB010000064.1:0-2377 GCA_026710425.1 Gammaproteobacteria bacterium | reverse complement strand
AATAACCTGGCCTTGCAAGGGCTTTTCCTCCCCTTTGTCCATGAAACCTTGCGTCATCTTGTGAAAACCGAGTTTGGACAGGGGGCCTACCGGGTCGGCGATATTATCAATCTGGATTCGTCTTTTGCTTCCTCGGAACTGGTGGTCACCGATTCTATGGGACGTAATGTTCCCTTGACTTCCAGCACATCCCTTGTTGCGACCAAACCGGGTATCTACCGTGTCAGCGGAGAAGCTGGCAGCCGCTACTATGCCGTCAATATCCTGCCCGAGGAAGCCGAAATGTCAAAGATAGCTGCGGTAACTCTGTATGATGAAGTGATCAATCCCGAGACTAGTCCAATACAATCCCGTAAAGTGCGGACCACTATGCTGATGGAGGAGCTTGAGCAGCCACAGCGTCTTTGGTGGTACCTGCTTGCATTTGTTATGTTGCTACTACTGGCTGAAGCTGTGATCGCCAACCGGACGTACAGATGATCGAAGTATTGTTTGCGGAGCCAACAATACTCTATCAAATGGACACGCTTAATTCAGCGATTATTATGATGTGTAATACCCGCAATGAAGGTCGGATTATGTCAGTTTAGCGACACAACAATCGAATGGTTCAAGCAGACAGCAGTTTCCGGGAGCTGACGCACCATTTTTGGCTTTGGCATTATCTGTTTAATTGGAAGGTTCCTAGCTCTCAGAGCTGCAAACATGAACACACAGGATTGCATTTAGGGAGGGAGAGGAGACCGTGCCATGTGTCAGTCTGATAGAACAATACTGCTGTACTATGACAGAATGGCCATAAAATGCGGTTTGCCCTCCATCAAGATTGATTTCATTTTATTCAGTGTAAAGGTCCACATCGAAAAGTTGAACATTATGGCGAACTGTTCACATGAATTTGTACCAACCGTGCGGAATCCTCAAATAACAGGATTTCCAGATTTCTTTGTATTCAATTATTAGCGGGAATAACTGCGGTCAACGGCAGTGCCAAAAAGTTCCTGCCGCTGATGCGAAACGGTAGTACCCGATGACCTGTGTAAAGCAAAATTCCTTGTTCAAATCTCTCTCCCGTTAATTCGGACAGTGCTGACAGGCCTCGAAAATCTCGCACCGAGACGCTGGCGGAGGCCTTTACCTCCACTCCTGTGACCTTGCCGTCATCCTTTTCAATGACCAAATCGACCTCACGCTGTCTGTTGTCCCTGAAATGGAGCAACGAGATAGGTTCTTTTGCCCAGACAGCGGCTTTGCGCAGTTCCAGATATACCAGATTTTCCAGCAATGCACCGTAGTGATTTGTGGTCAACAGCGACTCGCCATTCCGTATGCCAAGCAGAGCGCAAGCCAGACCGGTATCGGTGGAGAAAATCTTCGGCAAACTAACGACTAGCCGCTTAGCTCGGTTTTTGGCATAGCTTGGGATGCGCTGAAAGATGAACATCAGTTCAAGAGTCTCAATATACCGCTTCACCAGTCGGTCATCGAGTTCCAAGTCACGGCCTATCTTGGCGTATTTAAGCAAATTCCCCGACAATCCCGAAAGGCGGGGTGTCAGCGCGGCTATATTGGAATGGCAGTCTTTGCGAGTGGCGTAAAGTGATTCAAAGTCTTTTAGCAAGCGGCCCCGAATGTATGAATCGAACCATACTTTCCTGATTTGTCGACTTTTGCCGATCATTTCCGGGAAGCCGCCACACACGATTGCGTCTGCTATCTGAATGCGAGTAAGTTCAGGATATTCTGATTGATAGGGGTCCCGCTTCTGAAGCAGGGAGTCAAGCGCATTTCGGCGATTCCCGACTATTTCAGCCACAGAAAGTGGCAATAACTCCAGGCGCGCTAGATGGCCAGGCATGGCCTCTTGGACGCGAGTTGAGGCGAACAAATCCGCGGAACCCGTTAGCAGAAATTTGCCCCGCTGATTCGTTGCCAACTGATCCGAAGCCTCCTTGATGGCGGGAACCAGTCCAGGAACGTACTGAAACTCGTCAATTACCAGGCACTCGTCACCTAATGAACGGACGAATCCATGAGGGTCGAATTCCACAGCGGCCCGCATCGCCTGATCATCCAGTGATACATAGCGTATCGACAGCATTTCCGCCACAATCTTGGCAAGCGTCGTTTTACCTGACTGGCGTGGCCCCGTTAGGTAAACGATGCGAAATTCGCCCATCAATTCATATAGCAGGTTCTGTACATATCGCTGGAACATGACACGAATTATTACATAGAACGCGAGATTTATGCACGCCTATTGAGAGTTTTACAAGTCTTTACTGCGAGATTTACACACTACTAGTGCGAGATTTATCATTCTCAACTCAATATTCTTGCAAATATTTGAAAAAGCATCGGCACCATTAGTTGTAGG
>JAPORB010000176.1 GCA_026710425.1 Gammaproteobacteria bacterium | reverse complement strand
GCAGAACCTTAAGGGGGCTGGTGAATACCTACTCACCGGGCTGAAGAAACTAGATGTAACAGTGAATGTCGGAGTGGTAGGGATTACCAGACATGGAGAGTCGGAAAGCACTCAGCCTCAGCAAGGTCTTTCTGCCGATATGATATTCAGTGATGCAGCCACTTATTTTGAAAACATACGCTTGGTGGTTTTTGTTGATGAAGCTCAGAACACTCCGATTTCCGAGTCCACAATGGCGATAGTGAGTTGCTTGCATGAAGGTGTGCAAGGCATATCGCTTATTGCCGCTTTTTTTGGTTTGAGTGATACGGAGGAAGTCCTGCGTCGATGTGGTCTATCCAGACCTCCCAGAGATAGAGTCATCACATTGGAGACCATATCACAAGAGGAAGCCGCAAGTGCAATACAGGGTGTGTTCGATGCTTATGATTTCAGTGGTCCAGATCAAGCGACATGGGTGGATGAATTGGCCAGTTTATCTCAAGGATGGCCTCAGCATATCAACTCTGTTGCAGTAGCTGCCGGGCAGATCATTCGGGATCATGGTGGCAGCCTCCAACCAGAACTGCTGTCGCAGGCACTGGAATTGGGGAAGGAAAAGAAAGAACAATACTATTATACCCGGCTCAAGGCATACTCAGAAGATCCCTGGATATACAAGGAATTGGCATTGGCCGCACGAGAAAGAGGTGGAGTGCTTGGTCGGCCTGAGATAAGTAAACTAACTAGAGAAACACGTGATGAAAAAGGTTTATCTGTAGACGAATTTTTAATTAATGCTCTGCATGCAGGTGTTTTAATGGAGTCAAAGGATCTTGTAAAGCACTATATGATTCCTATTCCATCCTTCGGCGAATATTTGAGGAAGTTGCCGATTGAAACATCATCTGAGATGAACAACCAATAAGCAATACTCCAATGATTCCAAACGTTTCTGGTTAGCAAGAATTTGGGAATTATGTATCAAAATCCGCAGGATGAAAACCCCTGCACAAGGGTGGGCAAGCAGGCTGTTATGGGGATGCGGGAACGCTTGGGTAAGGTCAAGGCATTGCCGGTTACCAGTGAAAGCCAGAAGACCGTTAAACAGGCCGAAGTGCCAGACTTATCCAGTCCGCCAAGCACCGATGCCCTTTTCGGCGCACTCAAGCAGATATTAACAATAAGCAGAAAGCCAGCGAAAGGGGAGAACAGGACGCCAAACAGAAAGGAACTGAATGCCAAGCATCATTTGCGGCGACGAAAATCAGAGGCATGAAACACAGCACAAAGCGGCCTGTAGATTTTGATACATAATTCCCAAAATTTTCAATGCAAATGAGTTTGATACTTCGATCTGGCATATCTTCATTTAATTTATAACAATATTGAATATCTTGCGAATCATTAGCCTGTGTTTAGTCAAATATTTCGTCAAATCCTGCCCAATTTCCCCTACTGAGTGATTAGAGTATTTTAATCTCTTTATTATCAATAAATGTGAGAAATGGTGATGGATACTAACATTGTATGTTTTTATTCAGGAGGGTCGACCATGAAGTCCAGCCACTTTCCTATTACGATAGTTCCGCAAGGCGGGCACGCAACTGCCCTAAAATGCTACCTATCTGGGCAAACTCTTGAACATTGTGAGTTATCTACTCCATTTTTCCCATAACTCATCATACTGAAATAATATAAAATTCAAGAGTCTGGCATAGATATTTATGATTGATTGTATAGTTAAATCCATAATTTGAGTTTTGTCATTTGCTGTTTTGGTGATCAGTAATTGAATCTCCATTCATATTCTTTGAGAATAATTGAAGTTTTTTCAAGGATTCCATTATACTTTCTCAGATATTTTTTCCTGGTTCCAGAAGTTTTCCTGGAACACAGCCTAATACTCCTAAGGGGCAGTGCATCGACTTTGAGGTTACGCCTTGTCAGTTTTTTGATGACGGCCAATGAAGCCTATCACCACCTTTCCCTCCTTTTCGCTCCAGGCAAATGCAATGCGAATATTGCTCTTGGAGTCATGGCTTTTGCCCCGACCAATGTGTTCTTGCAATTCATAAACGGACCCGTTAACCGTAGTTTCATACCAGTCGGCATACTTGCTGCTGGTAATAGTGGACTGCCTTGGTATGTAGAACCAGTTAGGACAAACAACACGCAATTTCTCGTTAAACTCAACGCCAGGTTCAGGGTTCAGCATATGATCCCGGTAATCACTGGCCAACCAAGCTAGAGCTGCAAATATTTCCTCCGGTTTTCCGAAAGCAGTTTTAACCTGCGATTTTGAGTTCAGGGACAATAGCAGTTCATCTGAAAAAGTCCTCACAGCCTGATTCACAGCATCTCTTGCGGTCTCCAGACATTTAGGATGGTACTGTACTTGATATGAAGAAAGCTCTCGGTTCTCACTAAGAACTGATTCCTCAGACAGTGTTCTCTGTGCCTGAACCGAGTTTTCCGTGAGCCGGGCAATCTCCTCGGCAAGTTTTTTCTTAGCCTTACTTTCTCGTACAAGGGCCTGCTTCAAATCCCGCAACTTTTCTCCTTGCTCATCATACCTGGCCTTGAGATCACTATTTTTAGACTTTTCCGATTGCAGGCTATTGCGTACTGTTTCCAAATCCAACTCATCCGCTTCCGATATTTTATCTACATCCTTGACGATACTTTCCTCACTTTGAGTATCGAAAAACCCCTCTTCACGCTTGATCTCCTCCATTCTTTTGACTACTTTATCTGTCCAGTCGTTCAATTTTTCGATAATTTCGGACGCTAGATCGGTGCGCTCAGCAGAACGTTTCTTTTCCTCAGTAATGGAGTCACCCAAGGGGAGGATTTCACGAAAATGTTCTAATTGCTCTCCTAGAGCATTGAAATCCTCAGTGCTGGAATGTAGTAAGGCTTCAGGATAGTTTTCTAATGCAATCTGCAGCTGTTCAGTATCAAATTCGAGATAGCTCAACTCAAACTCATAGTCATCAAGAAAATTCTGAACTTTGGACTCACAATATTCCAGAATACTTTCAAGCCTCTTCTCACATTTATCCTCGGTAAGTATCACTAATGCATGGGTAAAGTGGTGCATCTCCATCCAAATGGGATGAAGGTGGGGCAGTGAAAAAAGCCAGTTCAGTAGACTTGCTAGTTGTTCTGATTCTATGTTTGCGGCATGCCCTTCTCCGGCATGAGCTGGCAAAGTACCGGCCGTGATACCCAACATCATTGGTATGCTCCAGCGCAAGGTGTCTGTCACCGATTCGGTATCAACCGAATTCAGCAACTCAGTTTCCTGCTCAGTTAAGATACCGACTTCAGACTCCCATAGTTCTCTTTCCCATATATAATTGAATGTCAGCCCATTCTTGAAATCGACTTCCTCTACCGGAACGCCAAGACCTTCAAGTCTTCTTCTTATGCGCCCGCACAAGGGAGCATTTAATTCCTTCCACAGACGTAACAGTGATCCAAGTAACCGCGGAGTCTCCAGACTGTATTCCATTATCGGCTCAATCAGTACTTCGGGCTTTGCCTTGCTAGCACGGGAGAAGCCGCGGATTTTGATTGGCTTGCAACTGTCAATCGCAGAATCAATGCTCATTCTTGCATTCCTGTATTCTCCCTTGGCCTCGGTAGCTAGTACTTCTGCAACCAGCTGCTCAAGGTCATAAGGGCTGAGCAGTCGAACAATCTCATGCAGGTGATTTTGTTTCCTGTTGACAAGGAAATCAGGATCATTCTTTTTCGGCGGTAGAAGGCTGTTAGATGTTATTTCATTCAATATCTCCTTAGTATCAGCATCGGCTGCTGTTAAGTCTGTGGAATCGGTACCTGCCTGTTTTTTCGATCCAAAGAAGTTCATACTTTGTTCCTCTTACTAAAACTAATTAAAGAAAGTTCATGCACTGAAAGTTCACGCAAATATAACTGTGGTCAAGCTGGTGCTGAGCGAACTGCTATTAATTTCTTCAACTATGGACAACACTCACTCGAAGTTCATTCACATAATTTTTCAATAGCTGATAGGCCTCATATACCGCATGAAGTGATGGCTTAAATCCAGGAAAGGACTAAATTCTGTATAGGGAATCATGGGGGATTACTTACAATATTACAAACCTCTACCCCAAGATAAATGAGTATTGCGAACTCTTTTGGTTGCCAATCCAATTGAATAATGCTTGAAAAATATCAGGCCCGGAATGCCAAACGGCTCATCTTCTTTTCGCACTTCCCCCAAGGCTTTGGACGGTCATAAAGCGTGCGTTCATTCCATCCAAAACTGATTTAGTTTAGGTAGGGTTTCCTGCAAGTCTTGAATCCTGTAACCAGATGTCAGATTGGGTAAGAGTGTTGTCCCTTCTGGCGATAGTCAGAGTACCGTCGCCATTCTGTGCAGTCGGCAGTTGATGGCATCTTTCCGCCACTCCAAAAGACTTGTTAACGAGTAATTTTGCAAAATGCCAGTATAGCCTGTGACAGTTCGGTGACATTGGCCCAGCAAAGCACCATTGCCGATGCTAATGTTGCATGAGATAATCAATTATCCGTGAGGCGGCTTCCTCTGCACTCATTCGGGTGGTATCCAGAATCAGTTCCGGCTGCTCAGGTGGTTCAAAAGGGCTGTCGATGCCGGTGAAATTGCTTATTTGACCGGCCCGTACCTTGCGGTAAAGCCCCTTGGGATCCCTTGCTTCACAGACCTCCAGAGTCGTGTTCACAAACACTTCAATAAACTCACTCTGATCAAACAGCTGGCGCGCCATCTCTCGTTCAGCACGAAACGGTGAGATAAAACTGGTAATGACAATCAGACCCGCATCCAGCATGAGTCTGGCAGTTTCTGTTACCCGGCGAATATTTTCCACTCGATCCGCCGCAGTAAAGCCCAGATCTCTGCTCAGACCCTGGCGTATGTTGTCTCCGTCCAATACATAGCTATGTAATGACCGAGCCAGTAGTTTTTTTTCCAGCAGATTGGCAATGGTGGATTTACCGGAACCTGAGAGCCCAGTCATCCAGACCACTTTTGGCACCTGATTCTTCAGTGCCGCACGGCTTTTTTTGTCCACCTCCAATGCTTGCCAGGCGATATTGCCAGCCCGTCGCAGTTCGTGATGTATTTCCCCTTGGGCCAGCAATTCACCACCAGACTTCTCCAGTAACTGGAACTGCCCCAGTCTGGTGCAGGTCGATACCGGGTCGAAGATCAAGGGGGATTCCAGTGCAATGTTGCATACGCCATGTTCATTGCACTGCAGGGTTTGTGCCGCAATCTGTAGCTTGCCCTCAAGGCGATATTTCAGGCGACTCGCCGTGGCCTGGGTTGCACCAGTTTGCATTTGCAGAAAGTAGCGGCGACCCGGCAGCAATTCCTGACTGGCCAGCCACTGCAGGCTGGCTTCAAACTGATTAGCATAGCGGGCGGCAACACTGACCTCACAGAGAATGTTGCCTGTCTGTAACCTGACTGGATTGACAAGTTCCACGAGCAACTGGTCTCCGGCGGTGGCAGACTGTACCAGATGGCCTTTATGTCGCAGATGCTTTACTGATGTCTGCTGTCGACCGGGTAAGGTGATTATCTTTGCCCCCGGTGTCATAACACCGCTCAACAATGTGCCTTCGATCTGTTGGGAAAAACCAAACCCTACCACCAGGAAGCGCATGGGAGTGCCAGGATTCTCGCTCATGCTCACTGCCCATGGCTCCAAAACTATCAAGAAATTGGCAGACCTGTTCGGACGTTCTAGTCCACAGGAAATTCCAGCCGGGTCTGCGGGTCCGGCTCATCAACTCCAGGAATAATGCCGAGATCCCTGGCTCTGGAATCCCATCTTTCCTTGGCCAGTGCCTGCATATCATCTGCATTGTCTGACTCATCAACGATTTCCAGCCCCAGTAGAGTCTCAATGACATCTTCCATGGTAACTATACCATCCATCTTTCCAAACTCGTCAACCACCAGAGCAATGTGCTCCTTGTTCTCCACAAAAGTATTCATTAGGGCTGGAATCGGCACGGTCTTATGAACAACAATGATGTCCCGACGAATGTCACTGAGTGTTCTGTTGGCCTTTTTCTCAACCAGATTTAAAAGGATTTCATCCTTGAGTACATACCCCGTCACATTATCATTCTGTTCCCGGTAAAGCGGGATACGTGAGAAGGGTAGGTCTTTATTGTTCTGGTGAAATTCACTAATGCCCATAGTGTCACTGGCTGCATTTACCACGATACGTGGTGTCATCACATCCTTGACTCTAAATTCAGTGAAGCGCAACAGATTCTGAATTATGGTCTGTTCGTTTTCCTTTAGCACACCACTCTTGGTGCCAAGATGTGTCATGGCAATCAGGTCAGTGCGACTCAGCACTGGCTGTTCTTTGTCTTTCTTCAGGTGTCGGGTAATGGTCTGACTTAACCATACAAGGGGGGCCAGCAGGAACAGCATGACCTTCAGAATTCCCACGGCAAACGGAGCCAGAGCCTCCCAGTTGTTGGCTCCTATAGTTTTGGGGATAACCTCTGAGAAAATCAGGATGGCAAGCGTCATCAGTCCGGCGATGAGAGCTTCCCAGCTGATCAGGGTGGTGCCAAGAATTTCGATACTGGTTTCGCCAAACAGCACTGTTGCTTGGGAACCCACTCCGATGGCACCCACAGTGTGAGCAATGGTATTTAGGGTTAGTATGGCAGCCAGCGGCCTGTCTATATCGGCCTTGAAGCGGACCAGATCCTTGGAAATGCGGGTATTTTCCTGCTCCTGTAAGCCCACATAGGCGGGCGTGATGCTCAATAGGACAGCTTCCAGAATGGAGCAGAGAAAAGAAAATAGGATGCTAAGTACAAAGAAGGTGACTAAAAGTCCCATCGGGTCCTGGCAATCGTTAATCAGTGATCGGGTACCTAGAATGCTTGGACTGCTGCATATTGTCAAAGACGAGGTATAAGCACCCAGTTTAGTAATATTCAGATCCGGATCAGGAGGCCAGCTCGGCAGCCCTTCGGCCTGGCATGTAACTCATGGCCCGGCGAAGCATCAGCCGCAGGGAATCTGGTAGGGCAAGCATGGCCGGGGTCACGATCAATGTTAGGATAGTAGCGAAGGATAGTCCAAAGACAATAGTGGAGGCCAATCCTGCCCATTGTGACGCAATGGGACCACCAATCTCAATTTCGGCACTGAGCAGATCAAAGGAAATACCTAACGCCAGTGGCAGCAAACCGAATCCTGTGGTAAAGGTAGTGAGAAAGACTGGTCGAAGTCGTTGAATTCCCGTGTGCACAATGACCTCGCGTAGACTCCAGTCAGAGTGTTGCCGTTTCAATACGTTAAAGGTATCGATCAATACGATATTATTATTCACAATGATGCCTGCAAGTGCCACTATCCCAATACCAGTCAACATAACGCTGAAGGGCTGTCCGGTTGTCAATAATCCCAGCAACACACCGATTGTGGACATCGAAATTGAAGATAGGATAAGCAGTGCCTGATAAAAGCTGTTGAACTGGGTAACCAGCAGAATAGCCATCAGAGCGAGTGACAAACCGAAAGCCTTTATCAGGAAAGCCATTGACTCCTCTTGTTCTTCATTGGCTCCACGGAACTGAAAGAAAACCCCGTTGGCAGGTGGGTTTTCTTCCATATAAGCAGCAATTTCCAGTAATTTGTTGGATGCCAGCACACCCGGGGCCGGATTGGCCCTGACATAGACAACACGCTCGCTGTCCACTCGCTGAATCTCAGAAACTTTGCGCTGTGGAACACGTGTTACAAAGCTGCTAAGGGGGACTGGCCCGTTGACAGTACTGATACGAATGTCATCCATTTGCTGCAGACCACGATATTCTGAGGGATAGCGCACCCGGATATCCACCTCCTCATCGCTGTCATTGGGGCGATAGTCACCCATAAAGATACCATTCGTCATTAATTGAATGGCGGCACCGATTTCCGTCATATTGGCTCCAAGCATGGCAGCTTGGGCCCTATCAACATTAATTTCCCACTCAATACCAGGAATCGGGGTGGTGTCATCAATGTCGATCAGTCCGGTCATCTCATTTTCCATGAACTGGCGAATTCGATAGGCTTCGGCAAACAGCAATTCCAGATCCTCACCGGAGAGTTCCACCTGGATTTCCTTACCCACTGGCGGTCCCTGCTCCAGTGAAACAATCTCGGAACGTACCCCGGGAATTTCCATCAATGACTGCCTGTACATGTCCTCGATTTCAAAACCGCTGACATCGCGGGTGCGCCGGTCAGTAAACTCAATAAAGATGGTGCCAATCAAATCTGGTGCTGACTGCTGTCCTCCACCCCGACTCTGGCTGGAACCGGACTGGGTAACAATGCCCTCATAATAGCCAATTTCCTCAATACGGGATTCCGCATCCAGCATGATGTCCCGCAGCTCCGCTGCCGAAAAATTACCTCGGGCAAAAATCTGTACCTGAGTCTGTAAGGGATCGGAAGCTACAAAAAATTCAAAACCGGCACCCCAGCGGCCGTAGGCAATGACAATTAGAGTAAGCACTGCCAAGGTGAATAAAAACACGGTACCGGGAATTCGCACCACCAAATCTAGCAGTCTGGCATAGAGACCAGTGATGTTTATTGGTTGTCCAGGAAAGGCGGCATTTGGATCCGTTTGATGAGTTTTGTCTTCATTTATCAGTTTTTGTGCCGAATAGCTGGCAAGATTTGATTCCAGATTAGTCAGGTGTAACCTGTTAGCTTCGCTGGATTTACCAATGAGTGCACCGATAGCCGGAGCAAATAGCAGGGCATAGAACAGAGAGCCCACCAGTACTGCGAACACGGTGATGGGTAGATAACTCATAAACTGCCCCGAAACACCAGGCCAGAACATAATGGGCAGAAAGGCTGCCAAAGTGGTTGCAGTAGAAGCGGTAATGGGCCAGAACATCCGCTTGACGGCTGCTGAGTATGCCTGTTTGCTGTCCAGGCCTTCGGCCATCTTTCGATCGGCGAATTCCACCATCACAATCGCTCCGTCGATCAGCATACCTAGTCCTAGGAGTAATCCGAAAATCACCATGAAGTTGTAAGTGAAATCCAGAAGATTGATTATGATAAAGGCAAAAAAGAATGAGAAGGGCACTGCCATGGTAACCAGTAAGCCCGAGCGCACACCAACAGCGGCGATGACGACAATCAATACCAATGCCATGGCGGTGGCCATGTTGCCGGTCAATCCGGCGTTCTGCTCAAGAGTCAGCGGGACTGTATTGTTAATATAGAACAGATCTACCGACGGCGGCAGTGCGGGGCGTACTTCTTGCACCAAATAATCTATATCCTCCATTGCCTGGATCAGGTTGGCCCCTTTTCTTTTCATCACATTGAGTGAAATTGTCTGGGTGCCGTTGGAATAGGAGAACCGTGTGGCATCCTTGAAGGTGCGACGCACATCAGCGATATCCGAGACGGTGAGCACACCGAGATCGGTCGAGGCCAGTGGCAGATTGAACAAATCATTAGCTGTCTCTATCAGTCCAGGCACCTTGACCGAAAAGGCACCCTGACCTGTATCCACCTGGCCGGCGGCTATCAGGCGATTGTTGTTGATTACTGTATTGATCAGAGAACTGCTGGGAATCCCATAGGTTTCCAGTTTGGAAGGGTCAATCACCGCCTCCAGCAGCTCTTCCCGGTTGCCTACCATGGGGGCTTCAAGGATGTCCGGTAATAGTTCAATCTCGCGTTGTAGGTCTTGGGCGATTCTCAATAAGGTCCGTTCAGGTACATTTTCTCCGCCGATGGCAATTTGCACGATCGGCTGGTCCACCGCCGAGATTTCCTGGATGACAGGTTCTTCGGTATCTTGCGGAAAACGAGCCTTAGCGCGGTTGATGGAATCCCTCACCTCTGCAAGCGCAGTTGCGGAATCAACATCGATATCAAATTCGGTGATGATAATCGCCGTACTCTCACTTGAGATGGAGCTAATTTCGGTGATGCCATTAATGGTCTTGAGTTCCAGTTCCGCCGGTTTGGTCAGTAACCGTTCTGCATCCTCCGGTGAGATTCCTTCATGAAGCACATGAGTTATCACAAAGGGTACCTGTACATCGGGATACATCTCAATGGGTATGGAAAAATAGGACACCAGCCCTGTGAGCAGGGTGGCAGCAAAAATGCTTAGGGTGGTGCGGGACCGATTTATGGCAGAAGTGATGTAGTGTTGCATGGAATGAACGCTTCCAGAGTGATTGCCGATTGATTATGGCATTAACGAGAGCAGAATATGCGACGGATTCAGGTGTTGGTGGCGACTGACTTTATTCCTGAGATTCCATTAAGTGGCATACCAATTTGCAGCAATAGCAGTCTGGGTTGTCGCTGGTTGGAGTCCATGCTAGACAGGCTCATAGATCCCAGTCAAAGTTACTGGTGACAGTCTGACCCGGAAACACAATTTCCTGCCCCACAGTAACCAGATTGACCACTCCGTTTAGCCCGGTTACCCAAATTCCGGGGTTTAGCTGATTGGTGTCATCGCCAATAATTTCAATTGTACGAAAGCTGACCAGCCCCCGATCATCAATTAATTTCACGCCGATCATGCCGTTATCATCTAAAGTCAGGGCGGAAGAGGGAATACGATGAGCTATCAGCTCAGCCGCCTCCACCAGAATTTCTGAAGTTATACCCTCACGGATTTGACCTTGGCCGGGATCAACTTCCACCTCCAAGCGGTAACTGCGCGATGCCATATCGGCAGCACTCGCCAAATAACTCACTTTGCCACTTACACTTCGGCCATTGAGCAGTCGGCCAGTGGCACTGGCATTCACCTTTATTCGGTCGATTTCCTGCTCGGGCACCAACCCTACCAGCAACATTGGGCTGTCATCCAGCACCGAGGCACAGACATCGCCGGTATTGAGATAATCGCCTAACTCCATGGTGCGGGTTTCAACTACACCATCAAAGGGGGCAACAATACGGGTATTCTTGAGAGCGATTTCAGCGCGGGCCACCGCTGCCTTGGCAGATTCCACGGCGGCCTTGCTTTGAGCTACCACTACATCCGACTGCAGAGCACGCCGTTGCAAGTCCAGAGAGGCATTGTACTCGAACTCTGTCTGTTCAAGTCGGGCTTGAGCTTCCTGCAGGTTGGCTGCGCGGTCATCGATAGCAATTTCACACAGCAGGTCGCCTTGAGCTACTCGTGATCCTCTTGGTACTGGTTCATTGACAATCCTGCCCGCCAGTTCGGCGCGCACCTGCACATGACGATAAGCCTGAGTGCGACCGCGGACATTCAGCAGTTCAACATAGGCTTCCGGTTCAATGCGCTCGGCGCGTACTGACATCACTGCCGGGTTCTCGCTGGGAAGCTGGCCACTGGTGATGGCACTGACCAAACGAACTGGCTCTTCCGGCTCCTCAGCTGTGCTTGCAGGTGAACGCGGAATGAACATCCAAGCGGCCAGTACGGCCAGCACGGCCAGTGCGACTAATTGTTGTTTTTTCACAATTTTCTCCGGCAAGACAGAAGCACGTGAAATGACCCGATTGGGCACAAGGCGTTGTGTCTGAGAGCCGTCAACTCGCTACTCATTATCTCATGTTAATAATATGGGGACGATTACCATAAATATTAGTTACAAAGAGTGACAATGCATCTTAAGGTTCAACAGCAGTTTTGGCTGATCCTGAACAAGTTTAGTCATTTTACGTCTACCCGGTGCGTGTGGTTTTCCTAGGAACAACAGAAATTCTTATTGCGGTTTAATGACTTTGGTCAGGCCATGCGGACCAGGTTAATCTTTGGTCTGCCAACCGTAAACTCAGGAATCTTCCGCAAACGAGAGACATTGCAATAACTCAAGCAGACCTTTCGAAATGCCGCATGTTACTTATGGTATCAAGTTGTGGTTGGTTTTGCAAGCTATGGCTTGGTCTTGCATCTCTGCACCTAGTAAGAAGTCCAGATCACAGTTTGAGGCCGGTAATGGTGGGCATTCATCAATATGCGGTAGTGAATCCAGACTTGGATGATGTGCTATTGTTCAAGACAGTAGCAAAGTGTCCACCAAGTTCTCACCTGTCGTCATAATACGCTAATTTCAGATGTGACAGTTACAATCCTCGCTGCAGAATGTGCTAACTTTCGCCTTAATTTATTTGTGATTTTCCAATATCGGCAGGTGAATGGGAGACTGACAGGAGATTCTGAGGAGGAGTTATGAAAGAACTAGCAAATCGCGTAGCTATAGTCACTGGGTCCAGCAGCGGTGTGGGTGCTGCCACGGTCGAGCTATTGGCCTCAAGTGGTTGTAATGTGCTCATCAACTATCATGCCAACAGCGAGGGAGCAGAACGCGTTGCTGCTGCTTGTGCGAACCATGGTGTTGAAACGCTAGTGTATGAAGCCAATGTCGCCATGGATAGTGATTGTCAGGCCATGGCACAGGCAGCGGTCAAGAAATGGGGGCGGATTGATATTCTGGTGAACAATGCCGGTACCACCAAATTTGTTAATCACCAGAATCTGGATGGTTTGGATAGTGAGGACTTTCAGCGAATTTACGCAGTCAATGTGATCGGTGCCTACCAGATGACCCGAGCCGTGAATACCTCCATGCAGGCGCAGGCGGAAGGTGGTGCAGTGGTCAATGTGGCTTCCACTGCCGGGCTGACCGGTATCGGTAGCTGCATCGCCTATGCCGCCTCCAAGGGGGCTATGGTTACCATGACCCTGTCTCTCGCACGAGCACTCGGACCGAAACTGCGCGTCAATGCTGTTTGCCCCGGATTTATTGAAGGCGATTGGTTAAAGGATGGCTATGGTGAGCAGGGCTATGAAAAACTAATGGCCCGTTATCGGGAGCTCGCTCCACTGAAACGCACGGCCACCGCAGCGACCGTGGCCGAAGCCATCCTTCACTTCATAAGCGGTCCTCAGATTGTTACTGGTGAAACCTTGATTGTTGACGGTGGCAGTCATCTGGCCACAACACCACTGGGCCGCCGTTAATCTGCTATCCCCTTGGCTGTCCGGGCTTTGCCATTGCGTTACAAAAATATCCGAAAAGCCGTATTGAATATTTGTGAAGGTACCGTCATAAACCGGGAAAGCGAGACTGGATTGCCGTTCTGTAAATCACCATGCAGTGCAGTGTCTATCGTGCTACCGGGCGTTTTTGCAATTTGCGTTGCAAGGTGCGGCGATGCATTTTCAGCTGTCTGGCTGTTGCTGATATGTTGCCGTCATTTTCCTTTAGCACTTTCTGGATATGTTCCCATTCGAGTCTACGCACGGACATGGGTTCAAGTTTTGCTGCATCGATAGTTGAAATTTTCTCTGTGCTGCGAGTTTTTGATAGAGCGTTCAGTATCTCCTCGGTATCTGCCGGTTTAGCCAGATAATTGTCAGCCCCCAGTTTGATGGCCTCTACAGCTGTGGCAATACTGGCGTAACCGGTCAGGATCAGAATTTTCATATGCTGATTGCTTTTCCGCAGCGGTTCAATAAGAGATAGTGAAGTTTCGCCCCCAAGATTGAGATCCAAGATAGCGGCATCGAACCGATTGCTTTGGATCAGAGTTAGACTTGTGCCGCTGTCACCGGCATGGCTGACGGCATAGCAACGTTGACTTAACGCACGACTGATAACTCTGGCGAAAACCTCATCGTCCTCGACCAGCAGCAATCGGTTTGGCTCCTTGCTCATGGTCGTTACCTAGACATTCTGAATTCGGGGCAGTGGCAATCTGATCAGAGTCAGGGCACCGCCAATTTTTAGATTGAACATCTCAATGGTTCCACCCAGGCGTTGAACCGCAGCATTGGCAAGAAAAATGCCAAGGCCCATGCTGTCCTTTCGGGTTGAGAGAAAAGGTTCGCCCATGTTTTCCATAATACTAGATGGGATCCCGGGACCATCATCGTTGATTGAGATTTCAATGCTTTGCGGTGTTCTGGCATCAACCCTAAAAGTCACGGTGACTTTTTTTCTGGCTGCCTTGATGCCATTTTCAATGATGTTGATGACGGCATGCTTAACGCTCAATTCGAAAGCCACTACGGTCGAGGAATCACAGGCCAACTCGAAATCGACCTGTGCCAACGGGTGAATGTTGTTGATGTAGTCCTTGATATCATTCATAAAGGCACTCACCTGGACATTTTCAATCTCAGCCGGGTTGTCTTTGTGGTAATAACGAATAAGTTGGTTGAGAGAGTCCTTGCAGCGGGTGACCTGCTGCTTGAGAACGGATAGATCCTCCTTTACCTGTTTGTTGGCCAGTTGTCTTGACTCCAGCTTGTCTAGGTCAGTCAGCACCACCGCCATGGTGGACAGTGGGGTGCCGAGGGCGTGGGCAGTACCCGCTGCCAGGGTGCCGATAGCAACCAGTTGTTCGTTGCGCATTTCGGTTTCTCGGGCCTTGGCCAGATTGGTTTCCCGCTCGCGAATTGCAGTAGCCATACGTGTGAGAAAAACACTGATCAGGATGGCACTGACCACAAAGATGATCCACATGCCTACCAGATGCAATTCGAACACCGTGTCCTGATTCATTGTCATGTCGGTCATTCCATGGTCTCCAACAAGTTCCAGCAGAAGAAAGTAGGTATAGACCAGGATGCCACCAAGTGAGAAACTGTAGACAAAGCTTGGTGGCAACAACGTTGCAGTTACCGCCAACAGCACCAGAAGATAGGATATAAGCGGGTTACTAGCACCTCCCGTATTCAGCAATAGTACAATCAGAATGGCAACATCTGCCAGTAAATGGCAGAACAACTCACCATGGCTAATGACCGAGGCCGCGCGCAGACGCCAGACTCCCACCACAATGCTTAGTGCCACCCCCGCCATTAAAATCAGCACCAGATTGAGAGAGAGACTGATCGAGGAGAATTGCTGCAAGGCAATGAGCCCCAGTGTGCTGAGCGCGGTCACCAGCGAACGCAGTAGCAAAAGCCGATGCAGACCCTGGCGAGGCAGAGTGACCTGATCACGGGCACCTGGGAGAATTATTTCAAGCCATTTGGTATGTTCAGAAAGTTGCATAAGCTTTATTCTAAACGAATTGTGCATCAAGGGAAGGCACTATGTTGCAATTCTCAACTGGCAGAGTATAGTGTTTCGTTCTGGCAGTCTTCCCTCACTCTCGGAAAATCATTCACTTGCAAAAATCAGTTAACCCACAGGCAGCAGCGGATCTGCGAATAGTTCTGTTTGCAGTGCTGGGGCAACACGCCGATCAAACTCTCCTATTTTATGGTTGCGAACCCGAACCTGAAGATTTGAGGTCATCGCAACTCAGTTTTTTGGCTAAACTCAGGTTCTGCATTGATAGCCACTTGCCTGCATCAGCCAAACTGCTCTTTTCCGGCCCGAGTTTAAGATTAATGCAAAAGGAGTATGCCGCTGCAGGGCATGCCACTATTGCCTCTGAACAGTGGCTTGGCCGACCAGCCGCAGAGCTTTGTGATGCAGCAATCATCGAGGGTTCGATTCTTTATCGAGATCAACTTGGATTACTGACTGAATTGCGCAATCGGCTCAAGGCCAACGGTCGGCTGGTTCTGTTTGGTGAGAACCTGCTGGATGATACGCGCATTGAGTACTCGGAACTGGCAAACCTTAGCTCCCTGCTGCAACAGGCCGAACGCCTTGGCTATACGCTCTTGCATCAGCAAGACTTTTCACAAGGGGCGAAGGCTTCGCTGGAATTACTGAGTCAAATCCTTACGGCTGACCGTACCCGGCTCTGCAGACAATTGAACTGGGACAGTATCCGCATGGACGCTTTGCTGGTTACCATTTCGCATATGGCAGAGGAGTTTGAATGCGGGCGTCGCTGTTTTCGTCTGCTTGAGTTCATCCGAATGGTCGATACCACAGATAACTATCCTCATGCTGTGTATGAAGGTATCAACTCGGTGGCATTGTCAGAGATCAGGCCATTGTTTGAAGCCAGCTTTGGCGTGGACTTTGACGAGGAACTATGGATCTGGAAATATCCGTCGGACAGTGATAACAGTGTGGTCATACGGGAGCATGCAGGAGGAGAGGTCATGTCCTTTTACGGGGGTGTGCCGCGTCAGATTGAGTATTTTGGTGAGTTTGCCATGGCCATTCAGTGTTGCGATATTATGGTTTTGCCCAGTCGGCGACGGCATTATGGCAGGAAAAGCCTTTTTTTCAAGACAGCGGCTACATTCTTAGAGCGAGAGGTCGGCAATACGGTCTGGCATCTACTTGGCTTCGGTTTCCCCAACCAAAAGGTCATGCGATATGCCATGCGTCTAGGTCTTTATGGCAAAACAGATGAGTTCGTGGAGGTAGTTTTTTCTGAACCCTTCCTCAGTTCCTCTTCAATTGAGGGTATGTTTATTGATGCCAACCTTGATAATCCCGAACACCGGAAAAGTGTGGATTCGCTCTGGCAGCAAATGCGAATTGGCTTTGCAAATGGCATTATTGGATTGCGTGATTCCGGTTATATGCACCATCGTTATGTACAGCATCCGTTTGCCAGGCGCGGTCAGTTCAAATGTCGCTTTGTGCTCAACAATCGCAATCAAATAGTGGCATTGGTAGTGATGAAAGTACATGAGGACTTGTGTTTGTTGATGGATATAGTTTGTCCCTGGGACGAGCTTCGCTTCAGCCTGGAATTGACGGCCCGCCTTACAGCAGCCAGCGAGGCGATGTCTATGAAGTTCTGGATTACCCGTGGTTGGCTGGAGCGGTTGACTCTGGACTCCTGCACTGTGAATTCCCTGGGGATTAATATACCCTGTAACAACTGGAATCCTGGTCCCTCTGCGAATAAGTTGGCGGGTGCTTGGTGGTTGACTGCTGGTGATATGGATTTCATGTGAGATCACTGAAGTCCTTGCTTTGGTAATAGGCGACAGCGGGCCGTAGGCACAAGTACAGGACCCGTCGGATTGGGTGCATTAAAAGGCATCAACTGGAAACAAAATATCACAGGCGCAATATGCAAGGTCGATAAACCAATGAGTGACACGAGTATCTATAATCAGTCTCTGGATCAGAATCCGGCCAACTTCGCTCAGCTCACCCCATTATCTTTTCTAGAGCGTGCGGCCAGCGTTTATCCCAACCATCCGTCAATCATTCATGGCAACATAGGTTTCAACTGGTCGCAAACCTACCAGCGCTGCTGCAGACTGGCCTCGGGTCTGGCCAGCATGGGTATCGGAGAGGGAGATACCGTATCATTCATGGGGGCCAACACTCCCGAGACGTTTGAAGCCCATTTTGGTGTGCCCATGATCGGGGCTGTGTTGAATGCGCTAAATGTAAGGCTAGATGCCAAAGCTATCGCCTTCATATTGCAGCATGCTGAAACCAAAGTACTTTTTACTGACAGGGAATACAGCGACACCATTAAGGCAGCACTGGAGATGTTACCGGACAGGCCGGTCGTAATCGATATTGATGATTCTCTTTATGACGGAGGTGAGTTACTGGGCGAGCATAATTATGAGGATGTGCTGGCCATGGGAAATGCGAATTTTCGTTGCTTCCAGATTTCCGACGAATGGTCTGCCATCAGCCTGAATTACACCTCCGGCACCACTGGCGATCCCAAGGGGGTGGTCTTTCATCATCGCGGGGCTTACCTGGCCGCCGTTTCCAATATTTTAAGCTGGGATATGACATCCCATCCAGTGTATCTCTGGACTCTGCCAATGTTCCATTGCAATGGTTGGTGTTGGCCCTGGTCGTTGGCAGCAGTAAATGGGACAAATGTGTGCCTGCGCCATGTTCGGGACCAAGCGATCTTTGATGCCATTAAGCAGCATGGCGTAACTCATTTTTGTGGAGCACCGGTCGTGCTGAATACACTGATCAATGCCCCCGATGTCATGAAGCAGGATATTCATCAGAAAGTGCGGGTGATGACAGCGGGTGCTGCACCACCAGCAGCTGTAATCGCTGGCATGGAGAACATGGGATTCAGTGTTACTCATGTGTACGGACTCACGGAAACCTATGGTCCTTGTGTTGTGTGTGCGCCACAGGCCGAATGGGAAGCACTGAGCGTGAATGAGCGCGCCGAAATGCTGGCGCGCCAGGGGGTGCGCGGACCACTTCAGGATGAGATGATGGTTGCTGATCCCGAGACTATGAAGCCGGTACCTCAAGATGGCAAAACCATGGGTGAAATATTTATGCGTGGTAACATGACCATGAAGGGGTATTTGAAAAACCCAAAAACTACGGAGGATTCCTTTGCTGGGGGCTGGTTTCACTCTGGTGATCTGGCAGTATGGCATGAAGATGGTTATGCACAGATCAAGGACCGTTCTAAGGACATCATTATTTCTGGCGGTGAAAATATTTCATCATTGGAGGTGGAATCGATACTGTTCAAGCATCCAAAAATACTGGAGGCGGCGGTGGTTGCCAGTTCTGATGAAAAATGGGGCGAGGTTCCCTGTGCTTTTGTGAGTCTCAAGGCGGGAGAAAACATGGGCACTGATGAGTTAATTGCCTACTGCCGACAGGAAATGGCTGGCTTCAAGATTCCAAAGAAGATTGTATTTGGTCCTATCAACAAGACCAGTACCGGTAAAGTTCAAAAATACCTGTTACGCAAAAAGGCTGAGCAAGTCGAACTCGCGTAAGCTAAGCATTGAGCTGCTGTTCTTAGAGACAAATGATTGAAAACTATAAGTTCAGCAAATATGTAAAAGAAGAAAATCGTAATGGAAAGTAAATATCACAACCAAAAGTTGAACAAAGGAAATCTCATGAAAAATAGTATTATCTGCTTGTTTGCCACTCTCGGCTTGATATATGCAGCTGCAACCTCGGCACAGGAAGTACCCGAAACCATCACAGTCACCAGCTCAATTTTCGAACATCACGGCATGGTTCCTGAGGAAAACTCGGCCTATGGCGATAACATCTCAATTGATATCGGCTGGTCCAACCTGCCTGAGGGCACACAGCAATTGGCTCTGATTTGCGATGATCCAGTTGTAGTGGAAATTGGCATGATGGAATCGCCATTTGTACACTGGGTGGTCTATAACATTCCAGCTTCGGCTTCCGGTCTGCCGGGTGATTTGTCAGACGATGTGCAGATTAGCGTGGCGGGACTTGAAGGTGCGATCAATGGCAACAATGGCCTGAATCGTGCGGGTTATTTCGGTCCTCGGCCCCCGGCAAACGGTCACCTGCATGCTTATCATTACAGAGTATATGCCTTGGACAATGAGTTGGGTCTGGAGCCGGGATTGAACAAGGAGCAACTGCTGGAAGCCATGGATGGCCATATTCTGGCCACCGGCATGCTGATGGGCCACTATGAAAGAGTTGAGCTGTAGCAAGCTTTGCCACTGATAACCGGAGCAACCGGCCCTCCGTTACTGCCAAGGAGGGACTTTGCTCTGGAATGACCTCGCTGATGGTCAGTGGCTTCTCTAGTTAGTGTCTGAATAAAAACCCCAAATCAGAGCTTAAACCCTTGAAAATTAAGTATAATTTAAAAGGTCCCCAAAACGAAGATTTAGCGGTTTTACACAGATGTGATAAAAATGTACTTGCCCTACCCAAAATCGTACCAATCTTCAAAATTAAGTATACCAATTATTTCTTTTAGTTTCAGTAGGATAGCTTAGAAAATTGAGTTTTGTTCCAGACACTAGTTAGTTGACTGCGAGTGTCAATGAAGTCTGGCATTGTTTGTCTTAATAATGTTTGATCACCTCACCATGGAGCGAGCCTTCAGCGACGTTCAGGTCAACCGGGTGATAAAGATGAATATTGCCCACAACTTCCGAACTGGCATCAATGGTCAACTCAGGTCTGCCGATACTGAAGCCAAAGAGTCGATTCCACCAGTTGCGGTGGCCGCTAAACAGCACATCACCTTTCACTTGGCTTCCGTCAAGTATGAGTATATTGCCACGGGTAGTTTGCACATCGTCTGCCACCTCAGTCTGGTGCAGATGAAGGTTGCCATTGACAGTTTCTATGGATCCCATGATTTGGGTGCTGCGGTCGGTGGAGATGTTGCCGTTTACGGTTTCCAATGAGCCATCTATGGTAACGTTGGTACCGGTACTGATACTTCCATTGATGGTTTTAACAAAGGCTGTGGATGATTCGTCATCCAAAGTTATTGAGCCGTTCACTGTTGATACCTCTCCGGCAGTGACTCTCTCAGCGATGATAATGCTACCGTTGACCGTGGACAGATCCCCTGTTTGTTCTCCAGCTGTGATGCTGATGTCACTATTAACCTGAGAAATATCCTGTTCCTCCTGTGCGGAAACTCTGCCAGCAAAAACATAGCTGCCCAGTAGTAACACCAGTACAGCTGCGGTGGACAGGCGGAGTGAATGGTTGATGTCGGTCATGTTGAATCCCTCTTAATCAATGAACTAGTGTAACCAATGTGCAGTTTGTGACCATGTCCTTTGCAATAACTCTGCCAAAAAATAATATTTATTAATTTCAAATAGATAGGATTATTTTGAACTTGGAGTTGGTAGGTTTCGCCATTATGCATACTTATTTTCGCCACTCACTTGGTCAACTACACAATAAACCCGGCAAGCTTTAGCTTGGTTGGGAGTTATGCTCCGACTTTGAACAGGCTCATGGTTCTTAACGCGAATGAGCAAGACTGTTGGCAAGTCTGACCAGACTAAATATTGGGACAGAAGATCCTCAACAGGTAGGATAATAGGTGAAGGGAAAATTCAATAAATATTGAACGAGTATGGAATAGACTAATGGAAACGACCCGAACAGAAAAAAACCGAGCCTGCCTGATGGCGATTGCATGGGTGCTATTGGTGGTCAGCCCTGCAATATTTGGGCAAGGTAAGGTAGTGGAGTCCGACTCACATCGCTTTGAGGAAGTGGCGGAAGGTGTCTGGCATGGTTCTGGCACTGGATCGGTATATACCATGAGTAATGTCATGGTATTGACAGGGACCTTCGACACCCTGGTGGTCGATTCTCATGTCACACCAGCAGCAGCCCGCGCTCTGATTGATTCATTGTCAGCAATCACCGACAAGCCGGTTCGCTACCTGGTTAACAGCCATTATCACTTTGATCATGCCCATGGTAACCAATCGTTTCCGGACGGTATAGAAATTATCGGGCATGAGTTTACACGCAGCAAGCTCAGCGGTGAACTGGGTAGCGTATTGGAAGAGAACACTTTCAAAAGTTATTCAGATCCTGTGCCTTCGCAGATCGCCATCCTTGAGCGTGAGATGGCTGGTGCCACCAGTTCTGAAAGGCGGCAGCAGTTGGAGGAGCAGTTGAGAGTGCAGAAGGATTACATGAATGCTATTCCTGAAGTGCAACCAACACCCCCCAATATTACACTGGAGTCCAAATTGACACTTTTCCAGGTGGTCGACAATGGTAGTCGGGAAATTCAGTTACTGCATTTTGGTCGAGCACATACCGGCGGTGATGTCGTGGTCTACCTTCCGCAGGAGAGGGTGTTATTTACCGGAGATCTGCTATTACCTTTTTTATCCTATATGGGAGATGGTCATGTTGATGAATGGCCCAACACGCTTGAGGGTCTGAAGACACTTGAATTTGACTATTGGTTGCCTGGTCATGGTCCGGTGATGAAATCACAAAAGGTCATAGACAATTTCCAGGCTTATCTTCGTGACATCTGGACAAAAACCACCGTTTTGTATGAACAGGGAGTGAGTTGGGAGGAAGCAGCGGTAGTCATTGATATGACGGCTCACAGTCAGAATTACCCTCAGATACAAGGTGTCGGTGTCGATCCCAGGGCGGTAAGGCGGATATATGATCTGCTGGGTGGCAGATGATCTGTCTGCTACGACACTCAATGTGATTCGACACTATACAATGGTTTGACTTTAATGGCTTTGTAGCCAGTATCGAGCTAACAGAGACCTTGCCATGTCAGTAAGCAATGATGATGCTCCTGTGTTCATGCGTCCGGGACATAATGCTGGTGACCTGGTTGAAGCTGGACGCTGGCAGATTCTGATCGAAGAAACAGGATTGGTGGAGGTTGAGGCGCATTTGCCCAGGCATCTGCTTAATCCCAGAAATCAGCTGTTTGGGGGATTTACAGGCACCTATGTAGATATGATCTCACTATATGCCTGTCGTACCCTCTATCAGAAGTCTTCTGACTTCACCTGGTCGGCCACGGTGAACATGCGAATTGATTACTTAGCACCTGTTGTGGGACCGCGTTTCAGGTTGCGAGGTGAAGTCATCAGCAACGGTCGGAGCACTTGCCTGGTCGGCAGCACTTTTACTGATTTGCAAGGAAACAAGCTGGTTTATGCCATCACTACCCTTCGTAAGAACGCATGAATGATCAGATATAAAGCTCCCAGTCGGACTGACCATCCTATGACTGCTTTCATCGGTTAGCTGTCATGATTTTTTGTTGGCACAATCTGTAATTTTCTGCTCATTTAGATTACTGATTCTCCATCTAATATGTTTGATGCTTATTTAGAGATGCGCGTCCAGTATATCCATGAAAATCAGATCTTATCGCATTACTGTGTTCTGCGAGATCGCTGAATCTCTTTACACCATCAACTTTAACAGTGGCTGGAGTAGACAGTTCCTTAATCAACTGTTTTTGGTCTAAATTAGGTGCTTGGCAAATCATCGCGCGAGCGGTTTGGCTAATATTTAGCCTTCCCAAGAAGCGAGTCGGTTTCAGAGTCATGATATTAGAAAATCTGAACTTGGCCTAGAGAATTGAATACTATTTACTGAAAATTGGCTTTTTCAAAGTTATCTCATTTTTGCTTATATTCTTCCAGGATCCATCATTGTTGGATTCAACGGTTTCTTTGCAGATAGTATACCTCTTATCTGGACTATAGGTTCGTGCCACCCGAATGCGCTGATGAGTAGTGCATTGGATGCTAAGTTCACCTTCTGGACTTGGAAAAATGTGACATATCTTGAGGGAAATATAGTTTCCAATAGTAAATCCATTACTAGTTTATTTGATGGAATAGCTCATGCGGGGCTACCAGTGCAATCAGTCAGATTACACATCCATCGTTCCAGTTGGCTACCAAATGGAATATTGATTCGAATAATTGCACACAACGTTCGACCAAAACTTAGAGAGCGTCGTTGCCTGTTTCGCCGGTTCGAATGCGAATGATCTGATCAAGATTGGTAACAAAAATTTTGCCGTCTCCAATTTTGCCTGTGCTGGCGGCCCTACAGATGGCGTCCACAACCTGCTCTGCCTGATTATCAGAAACGGCAACTTCCAGTCTGATTTTTGGCAAAAAATCGACCATATATTCTGCACCACGGTAGAGTTCGGTATGTCCTTTCTGCCGCCCGAAACCCTTGACTTCGCTGAGTGTCATGCCATTAATTCCGATTTGTGTCAGAGCCTCACGGACTTCTTCCTCCCTGAAGGGTTTTATAATCGCAGTGATGAGTTTCATTGTTATTCTCCTGCTATTAACTGCTATATTTTCTGCCGACAGTCCCATTTAACATGGCTATCGTATAGCAATAGTGTCTTGTCCATACTGGATATTGAGCTTAATTGGATGAAAACAATTGATTCTGGTCATTTAGCATTGCTCTGTTGCATGAGTTGGTCGAATTGTAGCAAATCAAAGTTCTTAATATGAAATCTTTTCTCTAACCCCCTTTACCAATTTCCGGACCATCTATCATTTGAAACCCATCTGAGGCTAGAGGTATTAAGCCCTGTATATTAAGTGATTAATCAGTTTTGCCGGATACAATTAAAACCATGTGACTGCAATCACCCGGAAACTGTTTCTTCCGTTTTACACGGAACCTTTGCCAGAGAATTTTTCTGACTGCTCCAGTAGGATGCCAGTATGGAACCGCTGATGTTGTGCCAAATACTAAACAATGCTCCAGGCAATGCAGCGGTGACAGAGAAAAACTGAAGGGCAAGTGCTACACCAAGACCAGAGTTTTGCATGCCCACCTCAATAGCAATGGTATGACTCTGTCTGACATTCAGGCCGCATAGTCGGCTCAAGGTGTAGCCACCAGCCAGTCCGCCCAAGTTATGGAGTATCACAGCCAGCAGAATAAGTAGGCCGGTTTCACCTAGGCGTTCGCTGTTAAGAGAAACGATGATTGCTATGATCAACAAAATCAGAATTATCGACAGACTCGGTAACATCGGACGCACTTTGTCCACCGTGTTGATGGCGTAATAATTAAGCAGAGCACCAATACTTACCGGCAACAGCACCAGTTGAGCGATGCTCAGCAACATGCCTAGGCTGTCAACGGCGATGGTTTGTGACAGGTACAGGCTGCAAAGCAGTGGTGTTGCAATCACGCCTACCAAAGTCGAGGTAACCGTCAAGCTGATTGATAATGCCAGATCGGCTTTTGCCAGATAGCTGATGACATTGGAGGCGGTGCCTCCGGCACAACTTCCTACCAGAATCATGCCGACCGTTAGCTGAGGAGACAACTGGAGAATGGAGGCAAGACTGAAGGCCAGCAGCGGCATCAACAGAAACTGCAGCAGGACACCGATAACTATTGGCTTGGGATTGGCACTGATGCGTAAAAAGTCTTTGCTGGTGAGATTCAGGCCCATGACGAACATTACCAGGGAAAGCAATGGCACAATCCAACCTTGAAGTGTGGCAAAGATATCCGCAAGTGCATATGCCACTGCTGAGAAAAGCAATGCCCAAAGCGGAAACAATCGGTTGAATCTAGTCATGTTTTGCAATTACCTCAGATAAAGCATAAAGCATTTAGAGACTGTAAGCATAAGTAAGTCGCTCCTTCAGGGTTATGGTCAGATTGTGTAACAAGTGACTGTAACCTTTTACATTGGCAGTCGTCTGGAAAGTGTGAAACTCAATGTTCTCGAATGGTAACAGAGTCCTAGTCGACAAATCTGAATCTCCACGCTGGCTACCTGTCCTTGTGAATTATCGGCCAATGGTCAAGTTCAACTTCAGGGAAAGGACAATTAACTGTATGAAAAACTGTAGAAGAGGAAAAGCAATGTGCATAAATCAAATAAGGGTCAAATTGTTAATCATGGCAATGTTGCTGGTTCCAGTAGCGACACTCACCGGATGTCTAGTGACTGTAGATTCAGATTCCCGTTCGGTATCGCGAGTATGGGATGAGCAAGAGGTCAGCAGTCTTGATAAAGGACTCAGTGATCATGAGTCTGTTCGCAAGGCTTTTGGTGAGCCGCTTTCTCGACGCACCTATGCTGATGGCAAGGAAGTCTGGACTTATCGCAATCGATTTGAGAAAGAAACCGAGGTGGGTCTGTTTCTGTTGCTTCAGGTAGATGTGGAAGAGGAGCGGGTTGAGACACTGACCATTGAATTTATCGACGGGATTGTGAGCAACTACTGGATAGATGAACAGAGATTCTAGTCCATAATCGCTATAGTTTGAACCAGATAAACATAGAAGCAGCGCACAGTTATGGTGTCTGGTCAGATAGTTGAGTTGATGAAAAGGCTAAGAACATTAGGTCTAAGAGAACATTCTCACCCCTGCTGTTCGTTGGATCAACTGTAACAGTTTTTGATGAATCCTGTCCTTGATTACAAATGATAGAGCAATACCAGCAAGCAGTAGCCCAGTATCGGCAGCGGATTTACTCCTTTGCCTACTACAGTCTGCGATCACCGGAAGATGCTGAAGATGTTACCCAAGATGTGTTGATCAAGCTTTGGCAAAACTGGCAAAAGATCGATCATAACAAGCTCAGTGCCTGGTTGATGCGAGTTGCCCACAATCAGGTAATTGATCTGGTCCGCAGGCGAAAAAAACAAATGGAAAATACTGATGAGTTTGCTACCCCGGATCAGCATCCAGCTAAAGATGAAGATGTGGGCAGAAGTCTCGATGAGGAGACATTCAGGCATCGGCTTATGCATGGCATTAGGAAGCTGGATGACCCGTTCCGTAGCATCATTATTATGCGCGATATTCAGGGGCAGACCTATGATGATATTAAATACTGTCTGGAGTTGAGTGAAAGTCAGGTCAAGGTTTATCTGCATCGCGCCCGCCGCAAGCTTCGTGAAGATTCGGAACTGAGAAGGTTATATGAGGATAACACCCTACAGAACGGTGCCCACAGGGTTAAGTTGACACCCATGAAAATCGTAAATCAGATGCACAATTAAGAAACCATATGCCTAACTAGGCAGTAGCTAACAGAAACTAACAGATATTGTCAGAATATTAATGTAAGGCTGTCATAGTTAAAGTCAAAGGATTGTAAGGAAATAAATATGTCCACTAGTAATGAATCAAAATGCTATTCCATCAGACTGCAGTTCGATTCCTATCTTGATGGTGAGATGAGCGAAAACCGGCAGGAAGCATTTCTGTGGCATCTCAATTCCTGTGCAGATTGCGCTGCCGAATTTCGATATGCAAAAACCGTTCAAGACAGCCTGCTAGATTTACCTATGATGGATTGTTCCGAGGCAACTGTGGACCAGGCAAAGCGATTTGCAGCTGCAACCACTGCACAACCGGAAGCAAATGGGTGGAGGGCTCTGTTACAGTGGCTTGGCACTATGCCGGTTAGTGTCCGTTACGCTATTCCGATGCTGGCCATTGTTGTCTATGGATTAATCATACTGCCGCCGGAGCAATCTTCGACCCCTTCTGGACCTGTAGCAAGAGTGGTCATACCGGCGATGCCGGATGAATCCGCAACTATTCCACTTCGTCCAGTCGGGTATAACCAACGAGATATCACCCAGGCCCTGAATGAGTTAGTTCTGGCCATTGAGTATCTGAACCAAGTAAGTGAACGCGCTGAGGAACTAGTTGGTGGCAGGTTTTTGCGACCATTCAGCGGTAACCTTGATGCTACTTTTGAGCGTATCCGATTTGATGCTGATGAGGAACTGGCTGGTGATGAGATTTAATGAGGCTTGGATCAAGATAATTTTATCTAAGAAAAATTTGCCGAAGATGCTTCCTGCAACGAATGATTTGGCAATTAGCGAGGTAGTGTTATGAGTTATTTCAGAACTTTATTGATAGGTGCCGTTGCCTTGTCAACAATCCCCTGGATCATCCCCCTGTCAATGGCAGCAGATAATCAAATGCAGACACACCCGGGCTTTGTGGATTTCTCTACTTTGACAGCCCAAGTAGAATCGGAACCTACAGTAGAGATTAGTCTGAAGGCACCGTTACTGGCTATCATTACCAACCTGATTCGTTCAGAGGACGAAATGGCAGCAGACTTCGTGTCCAGACTAATTAACGTCAGGGTCAATGTATTTCAGAGTAATGCACTTGATGTGGATAACATTTCCACCTCCATGTCAGAAATAGCCTCTGATCTTGACAATCAGGGTTGGGACCGGGTGGTGCGTGTTCGGGAAGATGATGAATATGTTGATATCTACCTTCGTCTTTCAAAAGATGCCGAATTGATTCATGGCATTGCTGTCATGGTGGCTTCGGATGAGGAGACTGTTATGATCAACATTGTCGGTGATATCAGTGGTAATGATATAGCAGCACTAGGTCGTCGGTTTGATATCGATGAGCTTATGGATATGGATGATCTTTCGACTCTGGAAGTGGAAGCCAACTGAATCATTTAGAAATTGCGGCAGTAGTTCGTGCCTAACTCAGTGGTATTCAGACCCTGCGCACTTTGTACAGCAAAGGCCATCTTCTACTTTACTAATCCAGACCAATTATTTCCATGCGTTCGCTGCTAGCAACTGTGATTTGCCTACCATCAGTGGTGACAAATTGCCTAGATTGTAGCTGATACTTGTAGACCCGATAGCTTACCGGGCCAGATTGATTCTCGCGGTACAAGTTGACGGTCAGAATCTTGTGATTATCCTGCCAGCGGTAAAGATAGACTGAGACTGCTGTCCCAATCAGGACAGCCAGAACCAGCCAGGCCAATCGTCTTCCAGCCAAGGAAGATGTAGCAGAAGTGGTCTGCAGGTTGCCGTTTTGGTCCGCTGCTATTTTTTGTTCAGCCTGATTTCTGTGCTTGACATAAAGTAAGGCGGTTGCAATAACGGCCAGCGTCAGCAGTAATTTTCCCAACATGGCGTATGGTCCACTGAAGAGTCAGGTGTAAATTATAGCGCAGCGGCGGCTGAGTGACAGTAGGCGGCCCTAGATGCCTACACCCCTTGTGCTGTAGGCTGGCCAGCTGTAAAGTGAACGGTTGAGCCATCAGCAAAACCTAATTTAGGTAGACGATTCAGATTTGTATTACCTAATGGCATTTGTGGTCATGCGCCACCCTGAATCAGAAAGTAAACATCAGAAGCGAATTTGTGCCGTGAAGCAGAAAAACAGGATACCGTTTCTGGCAGAATAATTCGTTTCTATTATGCAACCATAGGTCCCTGGGGTATTTGGGGTAACTACCTACGATTTCGCTCTAACAAAAAAATCTATTGAATCGCTTGACACATCCATGGGGTAGCTATACACTGTATACATGTTCAATTTTGAAGGAGCGTGTCTCTGCCTGTTAAGGCTTGCTAGGAAGGGTGAGATACTCGCCGTAGCCTTTTAAACAGCGATTGCTGCCTAAAAGAATGTTGAGATAGTCACTGCAAGACATTCTTGCAGAAAGGAACAAGAGCATGAGTATTGAATTTGATACCCACAAGACCTTTAAGAAACTGACCGAAGGAAACAAATTTTCCCAAGGTCAAGCTGAGGTGCTTGTTGAAACAATCAGATTCTCACAAGGAGACTTGGCTGCCAAAACTGACATCAGTGAAATGGCTACGAAATCTGACATCCGTGAAATCAAAGCAGAGTTCACTTGGATGCGCTGGATTCTTGGGGTATTTAGTGCTGCCATCATCGCTTTGTTTGCATTGCAGTTACAACTCAGAGGTGATATTGCCTCAGTTCAGGCAAATGTAGTCTCAGTTCAAGCAGATGTTGACTCACTGCAGGCAAGTGTAGTCTCAGTTCAAGCAGATGTTGACTCACTGCAGGCAAATATAGTCTCACTTCAGGCGGATGTTGCCTCAATTCATGATGTTTTGGTGATTCAAAATAAGGCCATTCAAAGTTTGCAAGCCTTGCTGGAAAGCCGATTGCCTCCCTGACATCTCCAATCCTTGACCTGTCCAACACTCGCTGAGTTAATTGAACTGCAAACGCCAAGTTGACAACTACCAATCTGGAGGGTAATTCTCTATCTCTTTCCTGAATCTAGGACAGATACGCGCAGAAAAGCGAATTGACGTACATTGTGAATGCCTTAGGTTTGGAAAAACCAGGCGTAAACACTGCTGAATCAGTTACGGCAAACGTACTATCAATTGCCTTTCAGAAAACACCTGATGTCCTCCAAATCCAACACACCCTATGTGCCCCCAGGCATGCCACCGCTCGATTTAACTGGCCGTATTACTTCCTTTTTTGAATTCTGGCCGCTATGGCTGATGTATGTGCCGGTCGCAGTCTGGTGGTTGCTGCTCTCTGTGCGTTATCGTAGCCTGACTCTGCCGCTGATCGCCAGTCCAGCTGTGCCGCTATCGGGTATGGTTGGAGTTGAAAAATCTGCAATACTTAAGCTTGCCGGTGACAAGGCGAGACACTGGATTCTGCCGTGGATGATTTACCGGGTTACTGCGGACGAACGCCAACTGCAGGCTGAAACTGTCACCCGGGAATTGCGGCAGGCAGGACTGTCTCTTCCTATTGTAGGTAAACCTGATATTGGTTGCAGGGGTGCTGGGGTCAAATTATTGCAAAATCAAAAGGAGCTGCAATTCTATCTTGAAACCTTTCCGCAAGGTGGCTTGATCCAGTTTCAGCAATTGAGTCGGTTTGAGGCTGAAGCAGGAGTGTTTTATGTTCGTTATCCGGGCAGCGACTGTGGCGAAGTTACCTCACTGACTTTGAAATATACGCCCTATGTAGTGGGAGATGGCAGTAGCACTCTGGCAGAACTCATAAAGGCCGACCCCAGGGCTGGAAAGCTCCAGCATTTGTACGTGGACAGGCATTGGCAGGACTGGGAGCGGGTGATTTCAAAGGGCCAACCATTTCGATTGGTTTTTTCTGCCAGCCACTGCCGAGGAGCAGTGTTTCGCGACGGTAGCGAGCATATCAAACCAGGCTTGGTGAAGGCACTGGACCGAATTTTTGACGACATCCCAAATTACTACTATGGCAGGTTGGACATTAAGTTTCAGAATCTCGACAGACTCAGTACCGGTAGGGATTTCGAAATCATTGAAATCAATGGTGCCAGTTCGGAATCGATCAACATATGGGATCGCCACACCAGCTTGGGGCGCGCTATCAAGACACTGTTGCAGCAATACAGCACGCTGTTTAAACTTGGTGATGCCAATCGCAGACTTGGTCATAGCACGCCGGGCCTCATGGCCTTGATCAGGGCCTGGCGATTTGAATCACAGCTGGTAAAGCGTTACCCGAAAAATGACTAATCCCTGTCGGCTTCCAGTCAAGCCCAGATTTTTGGCCTCACTGCTGGAGAGGTCTTTGGGACTGGCCTCTCTGGGCAAAATCTACGACCAACGGCCTTCAGGACTGAGTCCCTTTCAGTTTCTTGACTACACGTTGGATGCACTGGGCATAACGATAGAGCTCGAAAATTCCAAAATCCTTGAGGATCTTCCACGGCAGGGACCGCTGCTTGTGGTTGCCAATCATCCTCTGGGCGGTTTGGAAGGTATGGCGATTGCCCGGGTTATTGGAAATGCCAGGCCGGACCTGCAAGTGCTGACGAATGAGCTGCTTCGTCTCATTCCGGAACTGGCCCCACTGTTTATTGGTGTCAATGTGTTGTCGGCAAATGCTGCCGCTGCCAATGTAAAAGGTATCAGGCAATTACATCGGCATTTGCAACATGGTGGTGCCTTGCAGTTGTTTCCGGCCGGCATGGTATCTGCCTGGGATATGGGCCGAGGCAGGATTCAGGACCGCCAGTGGAGTCGTTTGGCTGGTCAGTTGCTGCAAAAGTACCAATGCACTTGCTTGCCTATCGGAGTTGGCGGTAAAAACAGCAAACTGTTTTATGCCGCGGGGATTATCCACCCCCGGCTAAGGACACTGCTACTGCCCCGCCAGTTGGCCAACAAGCAGGGCTTCAGACTGCCTTTGACACTTGGTCGACCCATCCCTGCTCATGAACTACGACTGCTGAGAAATCCGCTTGCAATCACACAATATCTCAGAGTGGTCACAGATGCGCTGGTTTCCATAAGCAGCCCGGAGAAAGTGCAGACTGTGCAGCATGTTGTGGCACGCTTAGATACCAATACAGACCCGAAATTGGAGCTCAGCAGTGCTATCCAAGCCCTGGTGGACTGCAGATTGGTGCAGCACGAGGAGTTTGATGTTTACTTTGCAACTTATGATCGGCTTGGCAGCATCATGGGGCAGATAGCAATCGACCGGGAAATTGCTTTCAGGGCGGTCGGCGAGGGTACTGGTTTATCCAGTGATTCAGACGAGTTTGATCCCCATTACCGGCACCTGTTCTTGTGGGACAAGGTGGCACAGCGCATCGCTGGAGCCTATCGTGTCGGTCTGGTCGATGAAATCATGTCCAAACATGGTGTCAAGGGGCTGTATACCCGTTCCCTTTATCGTTATGACAAGGCATTCATCCAGCAGCTTGGGTCGGCTATTGAAATGGGGCGGTCCTTTATTCATCTTGATTATCAGCGGCGACCTCTGGCACTGAATCTACTATGGCGGGGAATTGGACAGATTCTAGTGGATAACCCCGAATATCACACCCTGTTCGGTTCCGTCAGTATCTCCCGCGAGTACAGCGATCTGGCACGCTCTCTAATTGTAGATACGCTACTAGCAAATTATAAAGCGAAAGAATTCGTACCATTGGTGCGGCCCATAACTCCGCATAAAATACAGAACCGGGTATGGACTGAAGAGATGCTGGCCGAGCTGGCCAACATCAAGATGCTCGGCAAACTGGTTGGTCGTTGTGATCCGGGTAAAGCGGTTCCGGTGTTGCTACGCCACTACCTTTCCCTCAATGGCAAACTTGTTTGCTTCAATTTACATGCAGGTTTCAACAACTCGCTGGAAGGTCTGATTGTGGTTGATGCCCGCAAGACAGAGGTCAAAACTCTTAATCGTTTTCTGGGAGTTGAGGGTGCGGAGCACTTTTTATCATTTCACAAGCTCAAGGACAGTGCCTGAACATGCGATTGATCTCTGCTGTAATACTGCTTTTACTTGCAGTTGCGTTTGCCTTAGCTGCTGTATTTACTCTTCATAATCTAGTCAATATCGTGATGTATCGAAGTGAGACTATCTCTGTAGTTAATGCCTTGATTGGTCAGGGGGTACTGATAATTGCACTTATGGCTATGGCTACTTTGATGTGTCGAAGCGGGCTAAAAAGGTTGAAGTGAAAACCAATCTTTTGTGAAGAAAAAATCTAAAGGTATTATTTCGGGTCGGCAATTTCAGCTGGGCAACCCGTAATGGCTGAAGCTTGGCTTGCCATTGATCTCATTGCTTAGTCGGGTGATTCAATCCAGAAGGCGCAGGACTATGAGCGCACAAGAGAGGGCATAGAATAAGCAATCCGCTACACGAACTCAGAACTGCGGCTTGAGTTAAAGCTTTTCTTGATCGCAGTCATTTTAAAAGAATTATTGCTGATTGGTTTTAGTATGAAGGCTTTTGCTGGAGCACCATGATGCTTATCTACCAAAAGATTGCCCTGACCAGACATAGATATCTGTCGTAAGACAAAACAACTAGCTGGCCACCACCAAGGATTAGAGTATCCGCTATCTTTCTGCTTAACTCAACGCAATCAAGGGACATTCGGCATGAGTCATTGTAATCCAAATTAAAAGCGAATCCCGGCATATTATTGCCAATTTACTTGTAAGGACATGCATTGTCCATAATCTAAAAATTACAAAAAGCTTATCAACCTATTGAAATACCAGATAAATCCATATGCAGAGATTGGCATTTTGAACTTTTGAAAGTGTTTCTGGGCATTCTCGACTGATTGACAAATCTCCAAGTTTAGTCATACAATTAACTGATATGTATGTTTTCTTACAAAGGTTAGGATTGTCCTGTACATCTTTCAAATGGAGCCATATCTGCGTTATGTACTTTTTCTTGTGCAGGTTGAATTTGATGAAGACTTTGCGGGATGTAATGACAATACGGTGGCTCAGCTGATGCTTTGCTGGCTGTGATCGTTCGACCGAGGGTATGGACTGTTTAATGATGGATGAGATATACGCTGTAAACTAAGCGGAGCGTTAACCATGAATAGCCACAACGCATCAGTTCGGTCAAATTCGAACGCCAAACTTTACTGACCATAACATAAACTATATCCAGCTACGGCTCTATTCTGATTGCCACCACCACTGAAGATGCCGGGGCAGTAATGCTCTCAGGTTTCCCACAATTTTGGCAGAACATTTGTCTTACGAAAGATTATGAACAAATTGAAATAGTAGCTGACATATCACTTTATACCGCTTCAGTGGGTTGTAAATTAACGGTTAAGGTCGGTAGAAGAATTACAATCCTTTTTCAACGATAGCTTTAGTTACAACATGATAATCTTTGACCATACAGACCGTTTTTCCCAGTTTCATGAAAATTGTGTGGCGACTATCGGTAAATTTGATGGTGTACATCTGGGTCATCAGTTGATTCTTGATCAGCTTCAACATAGAGCAGAGCAACATAACCTGCCTGCAGTGGTCATACTACTGGAACCTCACCCGGAAGAGTTTTTCTCTGGAGATGATGATAAATGTCCTGCCCGATTGACTGTGATACAGGAAAAGCTGGAGCTACTGGAAAGTTTTGGTATTGGATTTGTTTTTCAGTTGCATTTTGATCAGAAACTCAGTGAGCTATCAGCGATGCGTTATATCGAAGATATTTTGGTGGATGGTCTGGGAGTTGTTAGTCTCATCGTGGGGAATGACTTTCGTTTTGGCAATCAACGACAAGGTGACTACGCTTTGCTACAGGAGCAGGGGGCCATCCATGGCTTCGACGTGATCGAAACTATGGCCTATGAACGTAACGGCCAGCGAATCAGTTCTACATTTATAAGAGAGAAGCTGGCAGAGGCGGATTTTGCTCTGGTGGAGCAACTGCTGGGCCGACGCTTTTCCATGAAAGGCGAGGTGCAACGGGGGAGGCAGCTTGGCACAGACCTTGGTTTTCCTACCTGCAATATCAATCCATATCGGCGCAAAATTCCCTTGCATGGTGTCTATGCCTGCCTGGTCAGGCTGGGTGATCGCTTACATCAGGCTGCGGTTAATATTGGATATCGTCCGACGGTAACAGTCAATGGAGATGCTTTGTTGGAGGCGCACATTCTGGATTTTGATGAGATGCTTTATGGCAAGTCCATTGAAGTGATCTTCCTGCAAAAGCTTCGTGACGAAGTGAAGTTTGATGGCCTCAAGGCATTGAAGGAACAGATTGGTAAAGATGTAGAGCAGGCCAGAGAGTTGTTGCGAGGCATGGTTTGAATTTAAAGCATTCAGATTGCTAACAGCTTTCGGACAGCCTTCCCTGTAATATTTTTCTGGAAAGGCAGTTCATCTTCCACCAATTTACCAAGCCACCAGCCAGAGCCGACACTTTCATCGCCATAACAGACTGCACATGACAGACTATAAAAACACATTGAACCTGCCCCACACTGACTTCCCAATGAAAGCCAACCTGGCACTGCGGGAACCAGACATGCTGAAAAAATGGCAGGCAATTTCACTATATCAGCGAATTTGTGAGAAGAATGCGGGTAGGCCTAAGTTCATCCTGCATGACGGACCACCCTATGCCAATGGTGAACTACATCTTGGCCATGCCATAAACAAGGCATTAAAGGACTTTGTGGTGAAATCAAGACAGATGAGTGGTTTTGATGCCCCTTATGTTCCCGGCTGGGATTGCCATGGGCTGCCTATTGAGCACAATGTTGAAAAAAAGAAGGGTAAGGCCGGGCAGAAAATTTCCTATGCCGAGTTCCGCCAAGCTTGCCGCCACTATGCAAGTAGCCAAGTTGAAATACAGAAACAGGGATTTATTCGTCTGGGGGTACTGGGTGACTGGGATCGACCTTACCTGACCATGGATTTTAAGACTGAGGCGGACATTGTTCGAGCCGTTGGCAGAATTGTGGCCAATGGTCATTTGGTTAAGGGCTATAAACCGGTTTACTGGAGCGTGGTCGGGGCCTCGGCACTGGCTGAGGCGGAAGTAGAATATCTGGACAAGCAATCCTTTGCCATTGATGTAAGATTCAAGGTGGCCGAGTGCAAGTCATTTCTTGCAGCGTTCAATGACGAGTCCATAAGTCAACTGGCAGAACCGGTTTCGGTGGTAATTTGGACAACCACGCCCTGGACTCTGCCGTCCAACCAAGCTGTGGCACTTAACCCTGATTTTGTCTATGCCCTAGTGCGCTGTGATGCCGGAAATGGTCCCGAGGCCCTTTTACTGGCTGAGGACATGGTCTCAGATGTTATGCAGCGCTATGGCATTGACCATTTCGAGACACTGGCAACGGCCCCGGGGGCGGCATTTGAATCAATGCTGCTACAACACCCATTTGCCGACAAGCAGGTGCCATTAGTCCTCGGTGAGCATGTCACCACCGAGGCTGGCACTGGGGCAGTGCACACGGCACCGGACCATGGCCTGGAAGATTTCTATGTAGCACAGCAATATGACATTGGCACGCTCAACCTGGTGGATGGCAATGGTGTGTTCTCTACTGATGCGGGGCAGTTTGCCGGGGAACATGTGTACAAGGTTGACTCCAGAATTATTGATGTCTTGAGAAAGCAAGGTGCCCTAGTGGCTGAGCAAACCATAACTCATAGTTATGCCCACTGCTGGCGAACCAAAACACCGCTGATCTATCGTGCCACACCTCAGTGGTTTATCAGCATGAGTAAACGCAATCTGATGGGTTCGGCTCTGGAGGCAATAGCAGGAATCAAATGGATTCCGGACTGGGGTCAGGCGCGCATTGATTTGATGCTCAGGGGGAGTCCAGACTGGTGTGTTTCCCGCCAGCGTTCTTGGGGGACACCACTTACCATGTTTATGCACACCGAAACCGGAGAGTTCCACCCGCGCACGGCAGAGTTATTTGAGGAAATAGCGCAGAAGGTTGAAAAAGGCGGCATTGATGCCTGGTTTGAACTTGATGCCGAGGAACTGCTTGGAGAAGAGGCGGGAGCTTATGAGAAGATCACCGACACACTGGATGTCTGGTTCGATTCCGGTGTCACCCATTTTTCGGTACTGGAGCAACGGGAAGAGTTGAGCTATCCCGCCGATCTTTATCTGGAGGGATCTGACCAGCATCGAGGCTGGTTCAACTCCTCGCTAAAGACTGCTATTGCTATGAACGGGACTGCTCCCTACCGGGAAGTGCTAACTCATGGATTTTTCGTAGATGCCGAGGGAAGGAAGATGTCCAAGTCTTTGGGCAATACAGTGGCTCCGGCCAAAATCACCCGGGAATATGGTGCAGATATTTTGCGCTTGTGGGTGGCGGCCACTGATTACCGAGGTGAGATGACTGTATCCCAGGAAATATTTAAACGGGTGGTGGATGGTTATCGAAGAATTCGCAACACAGCCCGCTTTATGCTAGCCAACCTTAAGGGTTTTGATCCGGCGATCAATGCAGTTGCTAATGGTGAGTTGCTGGGCCTTGATTACTGGATAGTTCGTCAGTGCCAGTTACTGCAGCTGGAAGTAATCAAGCACTATCATGAGTATAACTTCCTCAATGTGGTCCAGCGTATCCAGAACTTTTGTATTATTGAATTGGGCGGTTTTTATCTGGATGTGATTAAGGATCGCCAGTACACAACGCCGATCAATTCCTTGCCGCGCCGCTCTACCCAGACTGCGCTGTTTCATGTCGTGGAAATGCTAAGTCGTATGATTGCCCCTATCCTCAGTTTTACTGCTGATGAGGTCTGGCAGCATTTGCCAGGTGAGCGGGTGGATTCGGTATTTTTGACCGATTTCTCAGATGCTCTGCCATTATTGCCACAATCAACGCATTTTACCGATGCCTTCTGGTCAGATGTCATGGCGGCGAGATCGGCGGTTAATCGGGAACTGGAAGTGAATCGGACCAACAAAGCTATTAACTCCGGTCTAAGTGCTGAGGTTGATCTATATTGTGATGAGCACTGGAAATTCCTGTTGGATCAACTAGGTAATGAACTGCGTTTTGTTTTTATTGTCTCTCGCGCAACAGTGCATGCACTCAACAGTGCACCGCAGAATGCAAGTAAAACTGACATTACTGGTTTGATGATAACCGTAATGCCCTCTGCATATGCCAAGTGCGAACGTTGCTGGCATCATTGCGAAGACGTAGGGAGTGATCCGGCACATCCTGGCATATGTGCCCGTTGTGTGGTAAATCTCGGAACTGATGGTGAGCAACGTCTCATTGCTTGATTGCGCAGATGTCCCCCACAGTGGGAAGATCCAGTCAGGATCAGGAGTGACACTTCACTTCTCCCTGTCCCTTGTCAGCGGCGAGGTGATTGATTCAAATTTCAATGCATCGCCTGCGGTATTCAGGATAGGAGATGGCAAAATGTTACCAGGTTTTGAGACAGTACTGTTGGATCATGTTGCGGGTGAAATTATTGAACAGACAATCGCAGCCACCGATGCGTTTGGCATGCCGAACCCTCAGAATCAGCACTGCTTTCCGGTTGACAAGTTCCGGGAATTGATAGAAGATGAGTTCGTTTCTACTGAAGTGGGGAGTGTGGTGGCATTCAGTGACCCCGGTGGAATTGAGTTGCCGGGGGTCATCACTGCCATCAGCGACAGTTCTATTTCTGTGGACTTCAATCATCCCCTCGCTGGACGAGATATCGTTTTCAAGGCACAGATTCTCTCCGTGCTCGACCCTGAACAACAGGCATTGGAGATAAATCTCTAAAATTTTCGGGTTTAATTGTTACTGTAGGGAGATGAACAGATGCTCGGTGCAATTGAGATTGACAAGCCTACTATTCGCCTTGCCAACCCCAGAGGATTCTGTGCCGGGGTTGATCGAGCTATCGATATTGTTGACCGCGCCCTGGAAGTGTTTGGCGCGCCAGTCTATGTACGCCATGAGGTGGTGCATAACAAACATGTAGTGGACGAACTGCGCGAGCGGGGGGCCGTGTTTATTGAGGAGCTGACTGAAATCCCAACAAAAGACTCTCGGGGTCGCCCTTCGATTGTGATCTTCAGTGCTCATGGTGTGTCCCTACAGGTGCGAAATGAGGCCAAGACTAAGGGATTCAAGGTTTTTGATGCCACCTGTCCGCTGGTCACCAAGGTGCATATGGAGGTGGTGAAGTTCAGTCGTGCCGGCAGGGAATGTGTTCTCATCGGGCATGAGAATCATCCAGAAGTTGAAGGCACCATGGGGCAGTATGATGAAAGCAATGGCGGCAAAATGTATCTGGTTGAATCGGTGGAGGATGTGGAGAATTTGCAGGTGATGTCACCAGAAAGTTTATCCTATGTTACCCAAACCACACTTTCCATGGATGATACCTCTCGTATAATCGATGCTCTGCGGGAAAAGTTTCCGGCAATCCAGGGGCCGCACAAGCAAGATATTTGCTATGCCACCCAGAATCGCCAGGATGCCGTCAAGCAGATGGCAATTGAATGCGACTTGTTACTGGTCGTGGGTTCTCCCAATAGTTCAAATTCTAATCGACTTAAGGAACTGGCTCAGCAACTCGGCTGTGATTCCTACTTAATAGATTCGGTTGAGGAGCTTGATCCAGCCTGGTTGCAGGGCAAGTCCCGGTTCGGTGTTACTGCCGGGGCTTCGGCTCCTGAAGTGCTGGTTCAGCAGGTGGTGGAGACCCTGAAGGAATTGACCCAGGTATCACCCGCAGAGCTTGATGGAGTGACCGAGAACATCGTGTTTTCGATACCGAAGGAACTTCGTCCGTAATGGGCTGGGGCAAGATCAGACTACCGCTATATAGACAAAGACGGTGAGCACAAGGTCTAAGCAGCAGCCCACAGTGGATTCACTATTCGATCGCTTCGAAAAATCCACACATAACCTGTTCTACGAATTTTTGCTGGTTCAGATTATCAGGCACCGGGGCCAGCCTTCGATTGCTGAAATCCGTACAGAGATTGCAAAGATTTCCGCAGGCAAGCTTGTTCGTAGTGAAGCCTCTGACAAACAACTCATCGGGCGGATGGACAAAAGATTCGGTCTGCTGGAATTTGTTGATGGCAAGGGAATTGGTCGTCGCTTTCGTCTGAACACCAAGGGCATGCGGTTGCTTGAGCGCTGTGAGCGGGAAGTAATCAGACCGCTGGTAAGCCAGCTAACCAATTAGCGAGGCTAGACCTTTAGACTATCATTAGATACATACACCATTTTCAAGCGACTGACTAAGTAATTTTCAGTAGATTAATCTTTAGAATAATGGATAGCACTAAAGAACTGCTAAACAGGGTAAGGTTGGGTGAAGATTCGAACCTAGAATTCAAAGAAGTTCGTTTCTCTGGTGTCCGTATCAACTCACCGCATAGAGATTCATTGGTTGATCAGATCGCAGCATTTTCCAATTCAGATGGCGGAACAATAATTTTTGGTGTGTGAGAAGGCATAAGAGAAATACCTGGTATACCAATTGCCAGCCCTGATCTAGTTGAAAGATTCATAACAGAAATCTGGACTCAAAGTATCAATCCACTATTGGTACCAAATATAAATAATATAAGTCCCTTCTAGGTTGAGTATGGATCTTGCTGTATGAAGGGTAAAACTCGTTCGCAGTTTCTTTATGCATAGTAGCCTTGGAGGCTAATTTCACCGAGTTGGTAGTTCCAAGCGTAAAATGTATACCGATTATCTGGTAAGGTTATTTCTGCATTGAAGCCATGCACACATTATTTGGTTTGATGAGCAAATTGTTCGTGATGTGACAATTAGGGATTTAGATCCAACGTTTTGGAAAAGATTTTCATCAAATCGGACTAAATCCCAACATGTTGTGTTCAACTGCCTAGTTTTGCAATGCAGTCAGTCATAATTTGGTTGATGGATTCTAGTAGAAGGCAGATACGGTCTTTTGTCTTGAGGTTGATGTTTTACCAGGAACGAATAATATGCCTAAAAGCAGACCATAATGGCCTTGTTGGCCAAGATTTTTGAGGACAACCTATGGCCTCTATAAATCAAGGGCTGTAAAAAAGCGCAGTTCACTCAGATCTATAGTTGCCTCGCCTTTATAAACCTGAACTAGTTTGAAAAGCTGCATGTCAGATATTTTCTAGTTCGATATCAGGTAGTTGTATATCGTAAACCATAATGCCATACCTTTCTGGTTTGCGGTATAGTCGTATCTCCCTGGTGGGAGTTACAAGTAGCGGGATTTATGCCTATGTTTATGAACTTTTAGAAATAACGAAAACAAGTTCGCAAGGAAAAGCAGGTGAAAAGTACAGTTAAACAAGCATCTGGATACTTTAAGAGTTGATTGGCAGAAATTTTACCTAAAGAGGGATTTTTTATGCGCATTGTGGACTGCCATAACACGGCAGATTTTCGCAAACTCGCCAGAAAGCGGTTGCCTGCTCCACTGTTTCACTATATGGATGGTGGCTCTGACGATGAGATCACTTTGCGCCGCAATAGCGAAGCCTTCGATTCGGTACGCCTAATTCCCGACACACTGGCCGATCTTACCGGCATGCATCTTGGAGTTAATGTACTAGGCCAGAATATCGATTGGCCAGTCTTTTGCTCCCCTACTGCCATGACGCGTCTGTTTCATCATGAAGGAGAAATCGCCGTGGCGCGGGCTGCACATAAACATGGAACAATGTATAGCCTATCTTCACTGTCTACCACCAGTATTGAAGAAATCGGAGCAGCCACGCCAGGCCCGAAGTGCTTTCAATTGTACATTCACAAGGACCGTGGCATGAGCTGGGAGTTCATCGATCGCTGTAAACAATCTAATTTTTCTGCCATGTGCCTGACAGTGGATACTCTCGTTGCCGGCAACCGGGAAAAAGATCTCTATACCGGAATGACTATTCCACCTAAATTTACCCTGAAAAGTCTGGCCAGTTTTGCCAGCCATCCTGAGTGGAGCCTGAACTATCTGTTTCGCCGCAAGTTCGAGCTAGCCAATGTAGCCAATCATATAGCCGAAGGCAGCGGCAAGCTAACGTCGGTGGTAGGCTATATGAATAGTCAGTTTGATCGCTCCATCACCTGGAAGGATGCCAAGGAGGCCATCAGGCGTTGGGGCAAGCCTTTTGCCATCAAAGGTGTGATGTCTGTGGAAGATGCCCGCCGAGCAGCCGACATAGGGGCCAGTGCAATCATGATTTCCAATCATGGAGGTCGGCAACTGGATGGTTCTACTGCACCGTTCGATCAGCTGGAGCCTATTGTTGATGCAGTAGGAGATCGTCTGGAAGTCATTCTTGATGGGGGAGTGCGGCGTGGTACCCATGTCTTGAAGGCTCTTGCCATGGGGGCAAAAGCTTGTATGGTAGGCAGGGGTTATCTTTATGCGCTCGCAGCGGGTGGCTATGCCGGTGTGGATCGTGCCCTGACCCGCCTGTGTAGTGAGATTGAAAGGGATATGATACTCATGGGTTGTGAGTCTATTGAGAAGCTGGATCGCAGTAAATTGCACCGGCATATCCAATCGGAATAGTCATCTGTTTGTCAAGAAATCGGTTAGTGTGATTGGTGGTGAAATACGCCCCAAATATGGGCATGTTGACCCTGCCTGAACAAATATGGCGCATCATCAGTTTCAGACCGTCTTTACAACACCTGTAATATCTTCCGGCAGAGTTGGCATACAACATGCTTGATACTGACTGTACAGGAATCTGGTGCAGTCAGCTGTCGAACTCTCTCCCTCGATTCGTTGCTTCACTTCTAAGTGATTCCTGTACCTTATTGGGTGTTACGCTCCCATCATGAATATGGCGGGAGCGTACTTTTTCAGAACTCATTCTGGAATAGTAATGCCTGATGTTTGTTCACTACCTCCTCAATGAAAAGCCGGAAAGTGCCTTGTGCTCTTTTGTCTCGCCGTTCCCTCGAAGGGTCATCATGTAATTTCGCTAGCTTGATTATCATTTTCGAAAACCGGAATGTTACGCATGGTTATTTTCATGCCAGAATAACTACGAAAACTGTTGGTTTCGGCATTATTGAATATATGAAAATCAGTAACTTCTCAATAACCCGTGGCAACAGCCGCTCTTTCGGCAATAATATCAGGCAGAGGAGGAATGGTTTTGTTGCCAATACCCAGGCGATCGGTCA
>JAPORB010000165.1 GCA_026710425.1 Gammaproteobacteria bacterium | reverse complement strand
TATAACCTTTTCCATCGGCTAATGAGATAAAATCCTTACTGTAGCCTGTGTCACTGCACAACCAAGCTCAAAAACCAGGTCAATCTGGTAAGTCCTCCCAGCTTCACCGGTAGTTCTAGCAGGCACCTCTCTAATGCTGGCTCGCTGTTAAGAGATCAATACCACTGTAGCTATAAGTAAATCTTAGGGCACAAACCAATTAGCGAGGTTCCGATGGCATGTCTATCTCCATATTTGTTGCAATACGTTATGCTTTAACCCTCCATGCTTGGCACAAACAGCATTAATCATGTTTTAGTGCAAGGCGGAACAGAAACTTTTCACAAACCCATACAGAAGAATCACAGAACAGGACAAGCATCATGCCAAGTTATGTCATAGCTAATCACAACATTACTAATGCCGAGGGCTACCAGGAATACAGTGCCAAGGTGGGGGCGACCATTGAAGCCTATGGCTGTAAGGTGCTGGTAGCGGGCACTGGCGCAACATCAATGGAAGGTAACGCAGGTGAGGTGACTGTAGTGCTCGAGTTTCCCAGCCGCGAGGCACTGCAAGCCTGGTATAACTCCCCTGAGTATCAGGAAATCATCAATTTGCGCAAGAACAGTACCAAAGGCTTTTTGGTATTCGCAGACCAGTTCGTTATGCCCACGTGAACCAGTTCTGGTCTGTCATTGATGGGTCTATGCGGTACCCAATTACCCAAACACCAACCTGCAGTGGCTCATCTTGGACAGGCTTGTCTGCAATCTTTCCAGTAGACAAAGCAAAAGGCCCAGTGATACTTGGCAATTCACTGGCCAGTCAGAGAATCCGCCTGTCCTGCGATCGTAGCAAGTTGTGCAGACTGGCCAGAAGGATGGGAAGATACTTCAAACATCACTTCATTGCGTCGCATAAAGGGTGGCATAAACGGTGGATTGTAGGCCGCTGATTCTGCAGGGCCGAGAATATCAATTCCGGCGGCAGCAACATAATCCCGCAGTTTTGCTTCATAGTGCTTGAAATTTTTTTCACTCCAACGACCAGAGTAACGTAAAACCGCCATCAGTTTTGCCGGGACTTGACGTAACTCTATGCGCTCGTCCTGCGGTAAAGGGACCGAATCCATGGTGAACTTGCTCGGAATCATGAATGCCATGCGCACTCCGTTTTCGGTATCCACCCGCTGAACCGGCGCAGTCATCGCAATTTTTTCGCTTCGCTGCTTTATTTTTACTGCTGCGGTCACGGCGATATCGACACGTGCAGTATTGTCGCCACTGATATAGCGAAACAGCCGCATGAAGCCTTGATTGGCTGTGCCTCGGTAGCTATGATCAACTTCCATCACAGTTTCCGCTACGATGTATGGTTTGTACATCCGGTATTCCAGTTTGCCATCCTTATAGAGGACCTCATACTCGGGCTGCTCCAGCGCATTTGCATTGGTTGCCATGATCAACACCACCAAAAATATATTGGCACCAATATAGGATCTCAGTATGCCAACAGGAAAATTCATTGTGCTAATTACCACTCATATTGATACTTGTTGACTGCTTTATACGAATAGCTCTTTGCTCTGGTTTAATGTCCCGGTTTGCTTCATACTTTTCTGATAAAGTTGCTGTACACTTATTCCATACCATGCTCACAACTCTGGCTCATGGCCTGAGAAGCCAATAACATGAAGCTCCTTGCGAAATTAATTCTGATTATCATCGGCTTGGCACTGATCCCGATTACGGCCGTGGCCACTGCTGCACTTAAACAACGGCAGGAGGATGGACCTAACCGTATTTTCAGTGGTGGGCCACTAATCGCTGGTGAACTTTACCAAGGGCCAGAACCTGACTGGGAATTTGTCAACTCGATTGCCACAATTGAGTTGCAATTGGAAGAGCCTCCAGTTTCCCGACGCATCTGGGTTGCATCTTACGGTGGCAGACTCTATATCTGGTCCGGCTATATGCACAGCTCCGTTGGCAGACTCTGGAAGCAGTGGCCTGTGCAAGCCGAGGCCAATGGCAAAGCCATTCTGCGCATTGAAGGCACCCGTTATGAAAGAGATCTGCGTAGAGTGAGATCGGGGTCGGTGCTGGATGGCATAGCAGCCGAGATAGCCAGTAAATACCCGTCAGAGACCACCAGAGAGACTGTCGAATCGGGTCAGGTATGGTTGTTCGAGGCGGCACCCAGAACTATGCCTACAGGAGGAATTCGCTGATGAAAATCTTTTATTGTCTGGTTGCTATCTCAATTGTGGCTACCGCTTTGACAGTTTGGTTTGTACCCGGTGTTGATGACCAGATTGAGCAGATTATTCAAAGCTATGTGGGACGTGCCGCAAGCTGAGACCTCACCCGTGTGATCGCCGCCGGTACATCACGATAGGCCTGAAGCTCAGCACCACATCGCCGTGCTGATTGAACACCTCATTGGACATAAAGACTGAACCCATATCTGGCCGTGAACGCGATTGCCGCTTGTCGATCACCGTACTTTTCACCCGCAACCAATCACCGGGAAATACCGGCTTTAACCAGCGTAGCTCATCAACACCGGGCGATCCCAAGGATGCAGAGGGACTGGGCATGTTATCCACTAGCATCCGCATCGCCATGGAGCAGGTGTGCCAGCCCGAGGCGCAGAGACCTCCAAAAATCATAGCTTTGCCCGCTTCCTCTGATAAATGAAAGGGTTGGGGATCGTATTTGCTGGCAAATTCAATGATTTCCTCGGCGGTTACCTCATACTCTCCATATTCATCCACATGTCCGACCTCAAGATCTTCGAAATACTGTGTTTCTGTCATAATGCTGTCCTTCATTGTTTGCCACTCCCAATAATGATAATCCTGCCAGCCAAGCCGACGATTTTCCAGTAAAACGGAACTTAGATCTCCACGATACAGCAAGTGTCAGTACCAGGACATTTTGCGCACGACAGCAATAAACCTGATATTGGACCAATGGCAAGCTCAATTAATGTATCCGGCGATAGACCTATCTATCAGTGAGTGCAGGTAATATCGCACAATGACAGAATAACTACGGCAGAGCTTTAGACTATGCTCTTTTTTCTAACCAACTTCTCATTATCTTCCATGCACCAACCTGCAATATACTAAGACTTCTGGGTTTTTGTTTCTGCTAATCACTCACAGTGCCAGAAACTTCTCACGGTAAAGATACCTCTGCTTCACTGCAGTGAATGATGCCCTGGCAATGCAGACGGTCAATTTCGGTAGTGCTCAGCTTGAGCATTGTGCTTAGTATCTCTTGGCTATGCTGACCCAGTACCGGGACCCATGATGCCGACTTGCTGCTCATGTTCTGAAATTTAATCGGCAATGACTGGATTAGAAATTCACCGAACGGCTGAGCACTGACCGAGGAAAAAGACTCACGCTCAAGGCACTGGGAATGATCAAACAAATCTTCCAGCCGAGCATAGTCGCTGCAGGGTACGCCGACAGCATTTAGTGCTTCCACACACTCTTTAGTGCTCAGGGTGCAGGACCATTGCTCCACCTCCGTTGCCAGTTCACGGTAGTGGTTGGTACGTTTGCCATACACGAAGCGCGGATCCTTCAGTAGTTCCGACCGATTCAGCAACTCACACAGATGTTGAAAAATCTTGTTGGTTACTGGTGTTATCATGACAAATCCATCCATAGTTCTGACCGGATAAAATCGACCGATCGGCAGGGGTTTCTCCATCTGCACAGCCTGCAACTGCGCCGGAATCAGACTCATCATGGCTTCCATCATACTGATATCGAGATGCTCGCCTTGGCCAAAGCGTTCCCTGCCCAGCAAGGCAGTTTGAATGGCACCAAAGGCATAAGCACCAGTAAGCATATCTGCTACCATGATGTCCCAATTGGGCGGACGCTCGCCAAAATCGGGCTGTCCGGCTGCAAATACAGTGTCAAAGCCGCTGGCCGCATGCACAATCGGGGCAAAGGCAGCACGATCGTTCCATGGACCGCTTTGCCCGAATCCCGAAATTGAACAGTAAACCAGTTTCGGCTGCTGTGGCATCAGACTATCGTGGTCGAGACCAAAACGAGCCATGATGCCAGGGCGAAAATTTTGCACTACAATATCGGCTTGACGGACCAGTGCCCCGGCGAGCTGCTGGCCCTCTGCCGTTTTCAGGTTCAGGGCCAAGCTGCGCTTGCCCGCATTAAAATGCGCAAATGCCGGGGTCATGCCTTGCGCGCCCCGGGTCAGATCACCCATCTCCGGTGGTTCTATCTTGATAACTTCAGCTCCACAATCTCGCAGAAAGCGTGTGCAAATCGGACCTGCATAGACGGCGGAGAAATCGATTACGGTGTAACCGCTCAAGGGCTTGTTGCTCATGTTTTTTCCTTTACGAAGATAAGGAATATCAGTAAATGCATTTCTCAGAGATAATTCTAAACAAACTGATTCGGTTCGCTGCCCGTACCATCACTGACTCGAAACCTGTCAGTGCCCAGAAAATGCAAAGAAGGCAGCCTTGGGAGCTTGTGTGCTGGACCAATCAGATCTATGGTTGCCAACTCCAGAATTGACACTCTTGTAGCAATGAGCTGACTATCGGGGAACCAGTTGAACGATGTTTTATGAGCCCAAAAACGGTGACCATGGCCTACCGAAAAATCCATTTAACAGTCTCATCATTCCCCGGCCTATTGGCTGGATATCGACCGTCGATCAAAACGGGATTTTCAATCTGGCTCCCTACAGTTTTTTCAATGCCATCAGCTATCGCCCGCCGACGGTAATGTTCTCAGCTGGTGCCAGTGGCAATGCAGACCGGATGAAGGACTCAGCGCGCAATGCCGAAGCCAGTGGTGAGTTTGTGTGCAATTTGGCCACCTGGGAAACTCGGGAGCAAATGAACTCCTCATCGGCAACCCTGCCCCCAACCTGCGATGAGATTGATCAGTGCGGACTTACTCCCATTGAATCCCGACTGGTAAAGGCACCGCGAATCGCCGAGGCACCGGTTCATCTTGAATGCCGATACCTCAAAACCACTGAGATGCCAGGCTGGCAAGTTAGCGATAACTACAAGGTGGTTTTCGGGGAGGTCATTGGCATTCATATCGCTGATGACTGTATTACCGATGGTGGAATTGTCAATGTGGCCAAGCTTTCTCCGATAGGACGGCTGGGTTACAACGACTACACTCGGGTCGGAGTCGATTCCATATTTACACTGCGACGACCAGACTGACTGAAAGCTGTGAATGAATAGCGATAGTCTGTGCTGTCTTCACTAGGCGGTTTCTCAATGCTTTTGCCCATCCTGGTAATTCGTACTATGCTGTTTCCAGTTTCCTGCTACGGCTTGCCGGTAGCACCACATCCACCAGTGACTCATCTATAATAGCTTTGATGGCATCCGCCAGTTCCCGGTAAAACCCACGGGAAGGCGACGTGTTGCGCCAAACCAGAGCATGGTTTCTCACCACATTGATCCCCTCCACATCAGCCACGCATAATTCCTTGCTATTCCGGATTTCTGATTGGACATAAAGTGCCGGCAGGAAGGCAATGCCCATGCCCATCACTACCATATGCCGCAAGGTGTCTAGGCTGGTGCCCTCATAATCCCGACGAACCACAGCACCAACTCGCTCGCACAGTTCGTTAATCTGTCGGTGAAACAGATGGTGCTCACTGAGAGTCAATACCGGCTCACCCAGCAGGTCCATACGGTTCACCGGAGACTTTCGAGCCAGTCGATGATCTCGGGCAATCGCCAGTTTCACCGGCTCGCGAAACAGTGGTGCAACCACCAGTTCGTTAGACATGATCGGTAATGTCGACAGGATCAGGTCATGCTGACCATTGATCAGTCCAGTCTCAAGATCGCTGGGTGTCTCCTCCCGCACATAAAGCTTCAGTTCGCTATAGATATCGTGGATGGGGTTGAGAATATGAGGCAACAGATATGGGCCCAGAGTATGGGGCACACCCAGTCGATAGGTGCCCATCCCACCACCAGACAAAAGGGCCGCCTGGGTGGTGAAACCCTGGGCCTCCTCAAGTACGCGGCGGGCACTTGCAAGCAGTTCGCGACCCTGGGTTGTCAGCGTGATGCCCTTGCGGCTTCGCTCAAACAGTTGAATTTTAATGGTTTTCTCCATTGCCGCCACCTGATTACTTAGCGTGGGCTGGGTAATATCAAGGCGAAAAGCTGCCTGCCGAAAACTACCGTACTCAGCGACAGCGGCAAAGTATTGAAGTTGTTTTAGTGAAAGACTCTGCAATGTATCCATGTTGCTTGCTCTGGGGATCCTAAAAAAGCAGACAGTTGCTATAAAATGAGCTAAGTATAGATAAAATCTATAGTGAAATACAAGATGTGGTCATATTCTTATCATTAGTTACCCACTACACTCGTTATCTCAGTGTGCGTGAAAGTGTTATGTCAGACCGTAAACTTTTTATGGTCGGAGTATAAGAACAGCAAATCATATCCGTCATACGCCATCATTCCAACGCATCCAAATAATCCGGGCTCGCATAACAATAAACCTGACTTTGCGTTGTGTAGCGATTTCACTGTATGGACTGTGAAAACATTAACTGAGCAGTTGAACCTGCTTGAGCACCAGCCTGCAAGGTCACATGAGGACTACATATGTTTGGTTTCAGAATGGATAATCTTAAAGGCGATATTTACGGCGGTATCACCGCTGGTGTTGTTGCACTACCGTTGGCATTGGCCTTCGGTGAAGCTTCCGGAGCTGGCCCCATTGCGGGTCTGTATGGTGCCATTATCGTTGGTTTTTTCGCTGCCCTGTTTGGCGGCACGGGTTCCCAGGTCACCGGCCCTACCGGACCCATGGTCGTGGTATTTGCTGGTGTCTATGCCGCACTGGATGGGAATCCATCCCTTGTGTTCACCACGGTGGTGTTAGCAGGGGCTTTTCAAGTCGCTTTCGGTGTTTTGAAACTGGGGCAGTACATCCGTCTGGTCCCCTACCCCGTCATCTCGGGATTTATGAGTGGCATAGGCTGCATCATCATTGCACTGCAAACCAGTCGACTGTTTGGACATGAACCAGAGGGCAGTGGCACGATTCCAGCTCTGGTGGAAATCCCGGGGGCCGTGATGGATCCCAACTTTGCCGCACTCGGCATTGGTGTGATGACATTGATCATCGTTTTCAACTGGCCATCATCGCTTGGCAAATGGGTGCCTGCCCCATTGGCTGGCTTGATCATCGGCACTTTGACCAGTCTGTTTTTTGTCGGCGCACCGATACTGGGGGATATTCCTACTGGCTTGCCCAGTTTCATTATGCCGAGTCTAAGCCAGGACGCCCTGCTGGTGGTCGTAGAAGCAGCCTTCATTCTGGCACTGTTAGGTTCCATCGACAGCTTGCTGACTTCACTGGTTGCCGACAACATGACGCGTACGAGACATAACTCCAATCAGGAGTTAATTGGCCAAGGAGTCGGTAACATAGCGGCCGGACTGTTTGGCGGTATCGCCAGTGCCGGTGCCACAATGCGCACAGTAATTAACATTCGCACGGGTGGCCTGACCAAGATTTCCGGCATGCTGCACAGTGTGCTGTTGTTGGCCATTGTGGTTGCCCTGGCACCATTGGCTTCAATCATTCCCCACACCGTATTGGCAGCAATCCTGATCAAGACTGGTTGGGACATTATTGACCGCGCCTACATTTTGAAGGCTCACCGTGGTCCACGCTGGGATTTGGCACTGATGATGCTAGTTCTGACGCTGACCGTGTTTGTGGATCTGATTACTGCTGTTCTAGCTGGTGTGGTCATGGCATCACTGGCATTTGTGAAGCAGATTGCCGACGAGCAACTCAAGCAGCTGCGCGACATTACCAAGGAAGGCTTGTCAGTCAACTTTAGCCAAGAGGAAGCGGAATTGATGACGCACTCGCACGAGCGAATCAATGTCTTCGACTTTGGTGGTCCGCTGAGCTTTGGTGCAGCAGCTGATGTAGGCCATCAAATACGGGAAAAGTCGGACCAGATTAGCCAAGTGATGATTCTGGACTTTGGCCAGGTGCCGTTCATTGATGTCTCGGCGGCACGTGCCGTGGAAACGATTGCCAATGATGGCAAAATCTCAAAAAAGCAGGTATATATCTCCGGGATGAACGAAAAGGTGCGAGATGTGCTAGAGGCTTTGATCGAAGATGTCATCCCCGGTAATCATTACTTCAATTCCCGCCGCGATGCCATCGCAGCTGCTGTTGAATATGTGGAGTCTACGGACGAGAATATTTAGCAGGACAGCTAAGAGAATCCCTTACTGGCCCAGGTAGTCAAGTGTCAGATTTTGATGGCAAACTAGTGCATTGCAATAGTATGAAATCTGATTGGAAACCTGCAGCTCAACCGCAACC
>JAPORB010000038.1 GCA_026710425.1 Gammaproteobacteria bacterium | reverse complement strand
CGCGTTGACCATCATCTGGTGTCGCTGTGGCGGATAAGTCATGCGATATTCCTTGTCTGCGGCTTCCATGGATGGATTGGGGACAGCAGCGTCTGGCTGAAAGAAGGACACGGGAGTTTTAAGTTCGTTTAGTTCCTCTTCATTGATTTCGAGGAGGTCAACTACTTCCGGGTCGATCCATTGGGTAGGGTCCTCGCCGGTCATATAGGTCACTTCCAGAGTCATGGCATCCGGGCCAGCAAAGTAGATTGATTGCATCATTCCGTGGTCCATTGGACCGACACAATGTATACCTTTGGAGCGAATGCGATCGCGTAAGGCGAGTAGATCCTTATGACTGTCGACATTAAATGCCACGTGCTGCATGGTTCCCCTAGTGCAGGGACCGCCGGGATTGCCGGCATGGGTATGGCCGTATTGTATATCTTTGCCAATTTTTGGGCTGCCAACAAAGGCCAGCAGAGAATGTTCGTTCAGGGCCAAAAAGCCATGCATAGTATCCTCCACACCGTGCATCCAGTAAAGAGACACTAGTGGCATACCCAAGACCCGGTTGAAGTATTGAAGCGTCTTTTTCATATCACTGGTGGCGAGTGCCAGGTGATTGATTCCATTAGGCTTCAAGACAGACTTATTTGACATCTCTGTTTCCCCTATGTGTATTATGCCGACCTTCAGAAGAAGTAAGCAGTGCGGATATAGGCCATTTTAGTGTTAATAAGTATTGCAGTATTTTTCCTAGAAAGGCCGTCCAATGTAGCAGTTATGATCGGCTGGTGACAACCCTTTCTCGTGATGAAGCTTTAATCGGTAAAATATGTTGAACTTCGACTGCCGCCATTGAGCTGACAACTCGGTATGTTTTGCGCCGTGAGCCTCAGGAAGAGTTTGCCACTTCAAACTGAACCAGTAATGACCGAGTCAAGTAAACTTAACATACTACAACTGGAGTGAGGTAATGTGGTACATAATAATTTCAGCAATTCTAATAGTTGTATTTGTGCTTGTCTACCAAAAGCTCAAGCTCGTCAGGCGTCTTAAATTTCTGGCGGCAATGCGAAAGTCTGGCAAGAGTGCAGAGAACTTCATGGCAATGGGGCATGTGCTAGACACTAATAAGGTGCGAAGCTCCCCGCAATCACAGCCTTTACCTGGCTCGGCTTTGGGTATTGAACTTCCTGAGACTTTTACTACTGAAGATAAGGAACTGAGCACAGCGCAGTTTCTTAAACAGACTGGTTGCAATGGCTTGCTTGTGCTGCATAATGGCAAGATTGTATATGAGCATTATTCACAGGGCATGAAACCCGGCATCATCCAGATGTCCTTTTCTGTTACCAAATCGATCACCTCCGCAGCAGTCGGTCTCGCCATAAGGGATGGACTGATTGGTAATGTGGAGGATGATGTCGTTAAATATCTTCCAGATCTGGCTGGTTCGGGCTATGACGGCGTGACGGTTGAACAGTGTCTGGAAATGAGCTCTGGCACAGATTTTCTAGAGGATTATGAGCAAGGCAAGCCTTCGGACATGCCTAAATTCCAGAAACATTTTGCCCTGAAGAAACCTTTTATTGATTTTATTAGACAAGTTGGCAGGCATCCGGACCGGGAAGCTGGTAAGTTTAATGGGTATAACAGTCTTGATGCCCAAGTTGCTGGCATGTGTGTGAGTGCTGCACTCAAGGGCAAGTGCCTGTCGCAATACTTTGCGGAGGAGCTGTGGAGCAAGATAGGTGCCGAGGATGATGCTAAATGGCTGATCGATGGCAAGGGTATGGAAATGACAGCGGGTGGCTTGTGTGCGTCATTGCGTGATCTTGGCAAGTTTGGACAACTGTATTTACAGAAGGGCCGATGGGGTGATCGGCAAATTCTGCCCGAAGAATGGGTCTCTTACTCTACAACACCTCATGCTCCTCATCTTATGCCAGGTATACGAGAGAATAGTGTGAAACCCTGGGGTTATGGTTACTTATGGTGGACTCCTGAATTTCGCTATGGCGAAGATTATTTTGCTTCGGGTATCTATAACAATTATGTATATGTTAATCCATTGAAACGAATGGTAATTTCTAATCTTTCAGCGAATGAACAGTTTATGAAGAGACCGGAAAGTTTCAAACTGAACTATCTTGACCTGTTTCAAACAATAGCAAGATCTCTAGACTGATTGGCTGATCGTGGCTTAGGGACAGAGTCTTGTAATCTGAGTTCAGAAAAGAAAACCCTACAAAACTGCATGTATTGAATTCGGTTGCAGAGAAAGCATATGAGAAAATCAGGGGAAGAAAGTGCCAAGAGATTTTCTAACCTAAAGCAGGTGCTATTGAAAGATCCAAACTACTTTAATGAAGATTTAGCCGATTTAATGCATCCGGTTTTATGGGAAAAAATATTTGATGGAATATGTTTGAGATGATATCTATTCTTAATTCTTATATGGTTGATTTCTAGTTTTACTCAAGGATTAATATGGATGAGTAGCGACGAGTTTAATGATTACTCTGCCTTCTGGTTTGCAGTTAATAGAGGCATGTCCGAAATCATCAAAACGTTGATTAAAACAGGTGCAGATGTTAATTCTGTTGATGCACACGGCAGAACAGCACTCGGATTTGCAGTGGTCAATGGCAACAATCGATTAGTCGAAATACTGATTCAGGCTGGGGCTGACGTGAATGCCTCTGATCCAGATGGCTGGTCAGTCCTGATGTATGCTGCACTCAAAGATAATGTGAAGATACTAAAATTATTGATCAAGGCTGGTGCCAATATTAGCTACACTGATTCTGATGGAGACTCAGCATTGATTTTTGCTGCAGGACAAGGGCATACAAAAACTGTCAAGGCATTGATTGAAGCTGGTGCAGATCCGATAAGCAGGAATTCTAACGGCAGAACAGCATTAATGGTAGCTGCTTCCAGAGGTAAATCACATACGGCCAAAGCTCTTCTTGCCGTAGACAATAATTTGATTGCTGTAGATTCCGAGGGTCGGACAGCGTTGATGATTGCTGCCAGTCATGGTCATACTAAAACAGCCAAAATGCTCCTTAATGCAGGAGCAAATATTAACGCCCTCGATAAACAAGGCTGGTCAGCAATAGTATTAGCATCCTGCAGAGGCCATTTAAAAACCGCTAAGATGCTTATTAATAATGGAGCCGAACTGAAAACAGATGGCAGTTCAGCATTAGTATTTACATCAAGAACAGGACACCTTAAGGTTGTAAATTTGCTGATTGAATCCGGTATAGACGTTAAATCCTTTGAAGGCTATATGGCACTTGTTACTGCCTCTGTCTTTGGCCACAAAAAAGTCATTAATGCCCTGATTGCAGCTGGTGTTAATGTTAATCATGTTGATTCTGAAGGCAAGACACCTTTATTCTTTGCAGCTAAAGAAGGTCAGATTGATTCAGTATTGGCATTAATTAAAGCTGGTGCCAATGTAAATGCAGTTGATGTTGATGGTTGCTCACCCTTGATGGTCGCAACTACTAATGGTCACACAAAAACAGTCGAGGTGCTGATTAAATCTGGTGCTGAGGAGAAAAACTGATTTCTCATGGTCCGTTCTTATTGGGTCAATTGGTCTGGAGAGGTCACATCCTATATCGGTATTGGTTTATCACCAAGGAAGATTACAACATGCAGAGACATTAAAACTGCGTTAATGTGATCCACTGCTGGCTAGACGACTCAGCAGATTTGTAAATTCAAGTCGATACGATAATTTCCGGAATTTCAGAATAACTATTCGAGAGTTCTATCTCTCCTGGTCTACATTAGAGTCAGCGTTGCCTCTTTAGATCTCGTATTACAAAGCGTGCCGGATTGAGAAGATTCATGCTGTGTTGGGTTAGAGGAAGACAATCGCTGGTAATCAGACTTGCCAGAAATTCTGCACACAATGGTGTGGTGCACAATCCAGTAGATCCATGGCCTGCGGAAACATAGAGCCCCTCATAATAACAACCGGGTTCATCGAATTGGTGGTGGGCATTTTTAGAAAGCGCGGCAAAACGACCCCGCATGGCCTGAATGTCTGGCAACCTACCAACCAAGGGTAGGCGATCTGGTGTAGTTGCGCGTACCGCCAGTTGTGAACTGATTTTCTTAGGCTTTTTTAATGCTGGAAACAATCTGTTGTATGCCGCCAGATTATTCTTGTCGTCTTCACAGCGTAATTCTAAACCTGCGGTGGATTGTCGGTAGCTGGCAGAGAGGATGCGTTGTTTGTTCATTGGTGGCAACAGGCTACGCTCGCCACATACCACATAGTCTACTGAATCAATTGCCGGGTCGCGTCTGATTCGCGTGGATTGTCCGGGGCTCAGCAGCAAGGGCAGATTTTGAGTCTGTGTAAAGTGTTGTAATTGGTTACCTAAGGCAAGGACGACTGTCGAGCCAGTTGCAAGCTCTTCATTATTGGGTCCAAGTACTTGCCATTGGCATTCTGTGTCTGGTTGATAGAGCAGTGTATTGGCCTGTTTTTCACACAGCAATTTGATGTTAGGGTGAGATAGCAATCTACGGCAGAGTTTTGCAGACTCGGCCCAGCCGCCAAGGGGAAACCACAGATTATGAGTTTGCGCATAGTCTTTATTCAAGGCTTGAGTATTGTAATTACTTTTGTCGGCCAGTCTGACTATAGCAGTGGCATAGCATTCAACCAGTTTCTGAGGGTCCAATCTCTTTGTTTGGTTGATTGCATCAGGCAGTTGCAGAACCCCGCTATGATGCCAGCCGGATTTATCAGGCCCACCCAGATTTGCATAACAGACCACGGCCTGAAGGTAGGCTTGCAGGAAAAACAGTGCCTCTAAATTGGGCTGTCGGTAAAGCCTAAGGCGCAAGGCTAGCTGTTCGATTGCACTGGCACCAGTTGCTGGTTCGGCTGCTCTTTCCAGCACTGTAATCTGCCAATGTCTTCTTGCTAAGGCAGCTGCACAGTGGGCACCTGCCAGGCCGGCACCGACCACAATAGCTGAGTTCTGTTGTGGACGGATGGGAGAATACTGAAACCAGGGTTGACTATTGCTGTCGATGGGAGCGGAGATACTTTTGACCTTTGCCGAATCCCGGGGGATCATCTCAGCATTGAGCATATGCCGCTTGTTGCCGAACCCGGGTGTTTTCCTCACCTTGAACCCGGCAGTTTCCAGAGCACGCCGTACCTGACCAGCGGCACTGTAAGTTGCCAAGGTGGTTCCGGGGCGGCTATGCGCTGTGATTAACCGCAACAGGTGCGAACTCCAAAGTGCTGAATTGTGCCTGGGGCTGAATCCGTCAAGAAACCAGGCATCAACTTTTTGATCCATCAGGGAACGAGCTACCAGCTGTTCACGGGCATCTCCCAAATACAGGTCCAGTGTCAGATATTCCTTAAGATGAAGACGGTGCCAGCCACTGCTATGTATATGGCTGCAGTAATGATGCAGAAAGATATCGGATTCTTGCGACAATGATGGCCAGTGTGCATATATTCGAGCAAGATCATCCGGAGCCACAGGAAATTTCTCCAGGCCAATGTAGTGAAGTTTTCTGTCGGCAGAATGGGGTTTGTGGACTAGTCGCCATTGATACCAGCTGTTTAAAAAATTCAGACCTGTCCCAAATCCCACTTCAGCAATGAGAAATGTCTGGATATTTCCTTCCTGCCAGCGTTCAACGAGTCGGTTGCCTGCCACAAAAACATGGTTACTTTCCCCAAGTGGGTCAGTACTGGAGAAATAAATATCATTGAATTTTGCTGAGCGTGGCAGACCATCTGCCGACCACTCCAGCTTGGCAAATGTGGTTTGCAGGGAGGTGGGTTTCACGGCAGGTTCGAATCCGAAAGCCAGACCAGCTGAAAAGGTCCATGGTCGGAACTAATGGGAGGGATATTCCGGGCATCTGGCTGGTCTGACGATAATTCGTTGTTTTGGACAACCGCAATGATGTCTTTAAGATGGTTTATGCCTCTAGCATGGGTGGTGTTTGCGCTTTTTTGTAGGTCATGGGCAAGCGATAGGGTAGAAACATGACTGCCAACCCGTGATCGCAGCATTTCAATCAGGGTTTCTTTGGAGTGAATATTCCTTACAGCCGTTAGGGTCAAGAGTTCTTCCCTATGGATTAAGTCGATATGTGACCGACTCCAGCGATTATAGTAACCAGTTTTCGCTTTTAAAAAGATTCAGGAAATCCGTCTATCGTCATCAGGCGGTTAAAGTTTTCGGTTTTGTCCATACCGGAGAATGTCAGAGCCGCCTCCTTAAAGTCCAACCAGTGTAGCCGAAATTGAGAATTTCTGCTGGCTAATGAGTCGCCTGGCTTGAGTAAGGCCTCAAGTCTCGCACTACCGGTTACCATCAGGGCTGGTGGCATGCCTTCGACATCGTAAATACCTTTTAGCGTGGCTTTCCATTGATCTACTTTGTGGAGTCCATCAAAAATGACTGGGTCTCTGTTGCTGTCCCAGCTTTTCCCTCAGCAACAGACGGTGCTCTGGCAGATCATAATTGATGTACTAGTAATTATTACTTAACATTTTAGACAAAGTGGTTTTTCCACACTAGCGCAGAGCCCTCAGCAATAAAATTTTACTGGCCAAATCCTCTAATAATGAGGGTTCCGGGTATCTTACCATTCTCAGGCCCTCTGCTCAGTTAAATTTCAGAGTGTCGGGGGTTTTGCCTGACCAGAACCAGAATGAGCCCGATTTGGTCAAACTGCGTTAAGCTCGGTTGAAAGCTAATATCATATTGTTATACAACTTACAAAAAGTCACGGCATTTTGTAAGTTGTATGATAAAAAGCCAATAACTTTTGGTACAGACAATATGACATGTGAGGACAGGAATCGGAGTAATCTTGACAAGCACTGTTTTAGTTGAGTTTGGGCTATCATTGAGGATCGGTATCTTAGAATGCAGCACTGAGTAGACTGCAAAGCAGAACTTGATAGGGTAGAATGTTTACTTTGGCAGATTAACATGGCGCAGGAGTAACCGGAATGGAAACCAACAGCCAACTGGCATTACTGAAACAACTGGGATTAAAAACCGACAACCTCAGGGGGTATCTTTGACTATGATTTGAAGAGAGATCGTCTGGCTGAGGTGGCACTTGAGCTTGCTGATGCTGACATTTGGGAAAAACCAGAACGCGCTCAGGCTCTGGGCAAGGAAAGGGCAGAACTTGAAACCGTGGTTCAGACCATCAATCAGCTCTACCTTGGTATCAACGAGGTGAAAGAGTTATTTGCTCTGGCGGATGATGAAGAAGATCAGGAGCTTTTTGAGGCGGCGGAGGCAGACTTAGAGCAGTTACAGAAAAAGCTGGAGCAACTGGAATTCCGGCGCATGTTCTCCGGTTCCATGGATGCCTCCAATGCCTATCTTGATGTTCAGGCAGGATCAGGTGGCACTGAAGCCCAAGACTGGGCTGAAATGCTGTTGCGCATGTACCTGCGCTGGAGTGAAGATAAGGGTTTTAAAGCCGAGCTGGTAGAGGTCTCCGGCGGAGATGTGGCAGGTATCAAGAGTGCCACGCTGCATCTAGCTGGTGATTTTGCTTTTGGCTGGTTGCGGACTGAAACCGGCGTACACCGGTTGGTACGTAAGTCCCCTTTTGATTCAGGTAACCGCCGCCATACATCTTTTGCCTCAGTTTTCGTTTCCCCTGAGATCGCGGATGACATCAAGGTGGATCTAAATATGTCTGATGTACGTGTCGATACTTATCGTGCCAGCGGTGCGGGCGGCCAACACATTAATAAGACTTCCAGTGCAGTGAGGCTTACCCATGAACCCAGTGGGATTGTTGTGCAATGCCAAAGTCAGCGTTCTCAGCATAAGAATAAGGATAAAGCCATTAAACAGCTCAAAGCCAAGCTTTACGAAATGGAGGAGTTAAAGCGCAAGCAGAAAATGCAAACCATTGAAGAGTCCAAAGATGATATTGGTTGGGGCAGCCAGATTCGTTCCTACGTATTGGACCAATCTCGTATCAAGGACCTAAGAACCAATGTGGAAGTGACCAACCCCAGCACGGTGCTAGACGGAGACCTTGACAAATTTATCGAAGCCAGTCTTAAAAAAGGGCTGTAGTGAATTTCAAGAAAACCAAACAGAGAAAGGCAGTGTGGTATCAGTCAACCTTTACAAGCAAGGAAATATTGAACAGAATCGAAAGGTGGGTCGCCGTAGCGGTCTCCAAAGCTGTAACCATTATATTCATTGACAGAATAGGTTTAAAATCCGACTATAATGAGGCATTTGCGCTGTGGCTAAAAAAGGACTAATTCCCACCAACTTGTGTTCAATTTCCCACTTCCGCAACACAATCAGTCATAATTTGGTTTCTGTATCCCACCTGAAGATAATTTTTGGGCATTTTGGCTTGGGGTGGAATTTCATCAAA
>JAPORB010000222.1 GCA_026710425.1 Gammaproteobacteria bacterium | reverse complement strand
AACAGGGCCGCTAGGGTGGAAACCAGTAGACTCTTGCCGAAACGGCGTGGCCGAGATAAAAATACGTAATTGTTCTCCTCAACTAATTGGCGGATTAAAGGAGTTTTGTCTACATAATAGCAGTCTCTTTTTCGCATCATAGCGAAAGATGCAATACCGGTTGGCAAGTTTTTCTTATCCATTGATATTTACTCTTTACCAGTTGACCTACTCAGGTGTTTTAGACTATTAGAATCAGAATGGTATGAACATCAATGGTTGAGCTTTTTTAAAGGCAAAGCTGAAATTTCATATTATACGAAATCAATTTAATTTAGTATCCAATGGCTACTGGAAAATGGCTGTTAATCTCTTGATGTTGCAAAAACCGAATATTTAAACTAACTGTAGCCTTTGTTGCATACTTGATGTACCTCTTGCCACTAAATACTTTATTATCCGAAGACTGGAAATACTATATGCATTAAGAGATGGCTGGGGTTGCTGAAAAATCACCCCTTGATTTGCTGATAAAACTTAGAATCATCGGTTCAGCTTGCCAGTAGCAGGTCATCCGATATCAGTTCATCAATTGTGGCAGATGAGATTCCCAGTTGTTCAAGATGTTCTCTTCCTCCTTCACCGGGTTTGGGCAACTCCTTCCTCAGACCAGCTTTGTTTGCGTCAAACTCAATTGGCAGTGCCGGTAGCTTGATTTTGCTACCGTCATTGAGGGTGATATCAAGCAGTCCGCCACCAGCCTGCAAATGCGGATCATCGACTAGGTCAATGGGCTTATTGATCGGAGCAAAGGGTACTCCTGCACGATCAACTCGGTCCATTAGCTCGGTTTTTGACATGGTGCCAAACAGGGATTGGAGCCGTGGAATCAGAGTGTCCCGCTGTTCCACTCGCTTCTGATTGGTTGCATAAGCCGGGTCACTGGCTAGGTCATTCAGATTGAATTCCTCGCAAAAGCGCAACCAAAGTGTGTCGCTGACAACACCAATAAACACTCTCTCACCTTCAGCACTGAGAAAAATGTCATAGACCGACCAGGCACTGCGGCGTACCGACATCGGTGGAGGTTCTTCTCCCAATACCCCTTGCTGAGCAATATGCTGACCTACCATAAAGGCTGTAGTTTCAAACAGCGAAGCAGTCACAAGCTTACCTTCTCCAGTACGATGTCTAGCTTCCAATGCAGCTAGAATTCCAATTACGCCAAACATGCCACCAGTAATATCGATTACTGAACTGCCAGCTCTCAAGGGACGGTCAGGTAAGCCAGTCATATAGGCCAGACCACCCATCATCTGGGTGACCTCATCCAGAGCTGTACGATGGGCATAGGGACCAGAAAGAAAACCCTTAAGCGAACAATAGATCAGACCCCGATGCTGCTGACGCAGTTCCTCATAGCCCAGACCGAGCTTGTCCATGGCACCAGGTCGAAAATTTTCAATCATGATATCACTGCGAGCAATGATGTCCTGACACAGGGCCAGACCGCGATTCGATTTCAGGTCCAGACACAAGCTGGCCTTGTTGCGGTTATACATGCTGAAGTAACCACCACCACTGCCAGTTAGACGCCGGGTGTTGTCGCCGGCGAGCGGCTCAATTTTAAGCACATCGGCACCAAGATCAGCCAACACAACCCCTGCGGTTGGCCCCATGACCATATGGGTAAACTCTACAATTTTTATTCCGGCTAGCGGACAGGTGGGGTCTGACATGGTGAAATTCCTGTAAAGACAAAGCGACTAATTTGACAGATTGATATATCATTATAGCAAATGAAGCAGGTATGGGGCACCTGACCCTTGGTGTCTTGAGCCTGTTGTCGGAAATCCACTTGAATGGAAGATGAATGGTGCAAACAATCGATATAGAGATCAGTGAAGTAGGACCCCGGGACGGCTTGCAGAGCATAGAACCGATCATGCAGACTAAGGATAAAAAAGCCTGGATTAACGCACTGGCAGCCGCTGGTGTACCCGAAATTGAGGTAGGTTCTTTTGTTCCGCAGTCCCTGCTACCCCAGCTGGCGGATACCGCCGAACTGGTAAGCCATGCTCGCCACATTGACTCTCTTACAGTCGCAGTGCTGGTTCCCAACCTCAAAGGCGCACAGAATGCACTGGCAGTCAGGCCGCACAAGATGACCATTCCCCTGTCTGTGAGTGAAACTCACTCGCTTAAAAATCTGCGTCGTACCCATGATCAGGTACTAGATGAGGTACGCGGGATCCGTGCTGCCATAGATGAGCTGGAAACTGCTGAGCGGCCTAAACTGGAAGGATCATTGTCTACTGCCTTCGGTTGTACTCTTGAGGGCGATGTCCCCGCCAGTAAGGTGCTGGAAATGGCCGAGAAGCTGATGGCGGCTGGTTGTGATGAGATTGGTCTGTCTGACACTACCGGCTTTGCCAGCCCCCGACAAGTCCGGGACTACACCCGGAATATTCATCAATTACTGGGGCCCAAAGCTCTCGCTGGTATCCATCTTCACAATACACGCGGACAGGGCTTGGCCAATGTTATGGCAGCCTTGGAAGTGGGACTCACTACAGTGGATGCTTCGATGGGCGGGATTGGTGGCTGTCCTTTTGCCCCGGGTGCCAGTGGTAATATTGTCACTGAGGATCTGGTATTTTTGTTGGAGAGCATGGGCCTGAAAACTGGCATCAATTTTGAGAAGCTGTTTGCAGCAAGACAACTGCTGCAGAAGGCCCTACCAACGGTCGAACTCTTTGGTTTCACCCCTTTGGCGGGACTGCCCAAAGGATTTAGTCCGGCTACGCCGCAGTAGCTAATTTTCGTCGATTTTCAAATCCATCTGATATTGGAAACGCTCTGGATGGTAATAGACCTGAAGGTAATCTACGGTATGCTCTTCTTTGTCCAGGCTGGTTTTTCCCTGAGCAGTAGTATAGGAATGTCGTAACAGGCTGATCAGCGGAGAGCCAACTGAGGTTTTCAATCTTTCGGCCAGTTCAGTGCTAGCGGCTTCGGCACTAATAGTTTGAGTAACATGAGTAATCTGCAGACCATGACGCCGAAATATCTCCAGGCGTGGGGTATTGCGAAAGTCACTTTTGCTCAGTGCGTTCTCAATACCGGTTGTCCAGCTGGCATAGTGTCCGAAAGGTTGGCCGTCTCGTGATCGAACCCGGATCAGGTGCAGTGCCTTGCTGTCCGGTTCCAATCCCAGAATTTGGGCTATTGGAGCCGGGGGACTTGCCCGGCGGCAGGTCATTACCATGACCTCAGAGTGGCGAGCCATGCTCTCGATTTCCTGAAGCATGCCAATGAGCGGGGCCTGAACGGGTCTGGGGACATACTCATAAATAACATGAGTACCTTTGCCGCGGTGTCGCTTCACCAGAGATTCAGCAGCAAGCTCATCCATGGCCCGCCGGGCAGTTATACGGGACACATTAAAGGATTCGGCCAGTTGCTGTTCCGTGGGCATTTGTGTGCCGTTGGCTACTGTGCCATTGAGAATGGCCTGCTTGAGTAGACTGTAGAGCCGAAAGTACAGTGGTGTCGGTGCATCCTGCCGCAGTTCGCCGCCTTGGGTCTGGCTCAAAATATCGGCTAGGGAATCCATTAAGAGGTCTCCGGCACTGAGGCCAATCCACAGTTCAAATCTGCCCGGACGCTGTTTACCGTCTCTGGATGGATGCCTATCCTAATTTGATAGGCATGGGCAATTAAGTGTGGAGTTTTATCTCAATATTGCTGTTTACACCAGAGTCGAACAATTTCCCCTGGTGTGGTAGGCCAGATGTCCCCCTTGGCTAGAATATAGTCCAGTGCTTGTTCAAGCTTGCCAATGCGATGGGGCTGTCCGATCAGCCAAGGATGGATGCTTAAAGCTAGCAAGCGTCCTCCTCCTGACTGCTGCGCCTCCTGTAGCAGGAAGTCACAGGCATCACAAGTCTGCTCCAACCAGGATAGCTCTGAGTGCAGGTTGTTTTGCAGCACGAAAGTGTCCTCGATTTCGGTAGACAATGGCATTGCGGTAAGGGAGCCTTTGTCTGTGTCAAACCTATAAGGCATGTCATCATTGACCCAGTCACAAAAATAGCTGACCTCCTGTTCCACAAGTCGTTCTGGAGTGCTCTCACTCTCATTTCGGCCCGGGCTAAGCCAGCCAGTAACAGCCTGACCGGTCAGATTGCGCAGTTGACCTAAAGTATCAGCGATCAATTGCTGTTCCTGCCCTTCGTCCATACCGCCATAGTGTGGACAATCCATGTTCCAGCCATGGCCAATAATCTCCCCCTGTTCACCAGCAAGGCGAACCAATTCCGGCAGACGAACTGCCAGTTCTCCATTAACGGCAAAGCTTGCCGATAATTTCCTTGAAGCAAGGGCATCAAGTACACGATATATACCCACCCGGTTGCCATAATCTCGCAAACTATAATGGCGCAAGTCAGGGTAGGGCATGGTCATGCCACCCGGTGGTGGAAAAGGATCACCGCGTTGATCGAGGGGAAAGTGCTGTAGGCTGACATTAATCCACAAAGCCAAGCTTTTTCCATCAGACCATTCTACTGGCTGTCGTTCGCTTAATCTGCTCCAACGGTAACGATTGTGATCCATACCATACTGGCGATTTGAGTAGAGCAGGTGCTCCGGCTCAAGGCTCATGCTGCCGCTCCTTCAGGAATCCTAACCTGCTGTTGCCCACTAATGGATGCTACACTAGTGTCATAACAATGTTCGAGGTAATACTGTGCAATCTCCCGTCCGGTAGTTATCCAGACATTGCTATGGGCGGTGATATATTCCAGTGCCTGGTCAAAGGCACGAAGCCGATGCGGACAGCTAACCTGATAGTTATGGGTCGGGATACACATCACGGTCCCAGACTGTTCACCTTCTGCATATAGGCGATCAAAGCAGTCCCTAAGCATCTGACCATAATGCCGCGGGGTGACCTTGTTCACCACATAGGCAATGGTGTCATTCATTTCCAAGGAATAGGGTACTGATACGAACCGCTTGCCGCTGCGTAGGTGGATGGGCGTGGGCTGATCGTCATGAAACAGATCGCAGGTGTAGATCCCGCCTGCATCGCCGAACAATTCGCTACCCACTTCAGCGAACAGATCCAAGGTAAATTCAGAATGGGATAAGGCCGGGGCCAGGTAACCGGCGCATTGCTGGCCAGTATGCCGGTGGATAGTTTCCATAGAATCACGAATCATCTCACGCTCTTGCGTTTCGCTCATGCCATAGGTATATCGGGTGTTGTAGATTCCGTGGCTGAAAAACTCCCAGTTGCGTTCAACACACAATTCAATTATCTCCGGGTGATGGTCGCACAGGGCAGTTGACAGAGAAATGGACCCGCGAATACCGTAATGGTCCAGCACCTCCATCTGACGCTGGTGGCCGACACGATTACCCCAGTCGCGAATGCCATAGCCCTGGATAGCCGGAAAGGGACGGGGCCAGGCTTTCCGGAACGGGTTGGCGGGTGGATTAAGTTCGTAAAACTCAATATTGGGTGCCACCCATAAAGCCAGTCGGGCACCATTGGGCCAGCTTATTTTTGGTCGGTCCCGATAGGCCCAATAGTCATAGTAACCAGGATCGGGTTTCTTTAACGGTTCTTGAGCCACGACAGCACCTCGTCTATGTCTAGCACATCAGCATATTTCAAGGACAAATCGGTCAGATTGGCATAATGGTAGCTTTCATGCTTGTCAGCCACACACTGCTCGGGAACGATGGTTCGGTATCCTCTAGACAGGCTTTCCACGGCGGTGGCGCGAATACAACCCGACGTCGAACCTCCAGTGAGTATGACTGTGTCCACCCGATGCCAAACGAGCAAGCTCTGCAGTGGAGTTTCGAAAAAGGCCGAAGGCATCTTTTTAAGGTAGATCACATCTCTTTCCCGATCAATTACCAGACGATCATCGAATTCACTGCGTTCGGAGTCGAATTTGATGTTTTGCAAGGAGTCGGCTGTATCCGTACGAGTGCCCCAGATACCCGCATCTTCACCGGATTTCATGTAGGCTACATGCGTCCAGACCACAGGCCAGTTAAGTTGTCGAAAGTGCTCTCCCAGTGTATTTATATACTCAAGTTGGTTCGGGTCGGTCTGATATGCTGTTTTAAACAGGTCGGTACGCGTGTAGGCTTTTTGTGGGTCTATGTTGACTAATACAGCCTTATTGCCGAAGCCAAAGCGTTTACGGGCAGGATTTGCTTTAATTTCCTGATAAATTTCTCGGGCAGTCTTGTTGCTGGTTTCCATGGATATTCCTGTTATTGGTCATAAATGTTATAAAGATATATCATCATATCATATCATAAATAAGTTTGTGTTGCATAATGACTTGCCTACCATCTCGCGTGGGTGCTTGTTTTAGGTGTAATTACCGAAGGAATAATCGTTTTGACTCAGTACCCGACACTTTTTTCGCCCATCAACCTTGGCAGGGTTACACTGCGTAATCGCATTGCCCATGCGGCGATTCTCACCCGTTATTACCAAGGAGGCCGACCTACAGAGCAACTGTTGAATTATTACCGCAGCCGTGCCAAGGGTGGTGCTGGTCTTATTGTGACCGAACCGCTGGCCATGACGTCGCACAATCGCGAATCCACCCGGCTGCAGGTTTGGGACGAATCAGCCTTTGATGCCATCAAGGCCTGTGCTGACGTGGTACGGGAAGAGGGAGCTCATCTGCTGGGTCAGGTTCAAGATTCGGGACGTGGTCGGCATGAAGTCGGGCGCAACGAGGGGGCTGTGGGAGCCTCGGCTCTGCACGATGACCTGAGTTGGACAGTGCCAAGAGTTCTGGACAGTGGCGGCATTAGGCAGATGATTGAAGAATGGGCTGAGTCCAGCCTGCGGCTGAAGCGTGCAGGATGGAGTGGGGTAGAAATTTCTGCCGGCCACGGACATCTGTTCCAGCAGTTTCTATCCCCTTGGTCCAACCGCAGGGAGGACGACTTTGGTGGTGATCTTGAAGGCAGGACACGTTTTCTGCGGGAATTGATTGCAGCCATTCGAAGCAGTTGCGGTGAAGATTTCATCATCGGACTTAAGTTGCCTGGCCATGAAGGCATTGTTGGTGGAATCGATCTGCAGGAGGCCGCTGTCATTAGCAAACGTTTGGCCACCAGTGGCGGCTTTGACTACTGGACCTGGGTGTGGGGTGCGCATGCCAACAGCTTGTATGAACATCTGCCGGATGCCCATGGAGAACGCCATCCCTATCTGCAGCATATCCGGGAATTGCGGCAAATTGATGCTGCCATTCCGGCTGGTGCCATTGGTTATATAACTGACCCTAACGAATGCGAGGCGGCCCTTACCGATGGCACGGCCGATCTGGTGTTCCTGGGTCGCCCTCTGATTACCGATCCGGCTTTTCCTGAAAAGGCCCTTGCGGGTCGGGAAGCGGAGATACGTTATTGTGTTTCCTGCAACACCTGCTGGCGCAGCATCATTGATGGCTCTGCTCTGGCCTGCGATAACAACCCGCGGGTTGGTTCGGCCGACGAGGCTGGCTGGCAGCCTGAACCGGCGCGTAGGCCGCGGCAGGTGGTGGTTGTCGGGGCTGGGATTGCCGGGCTGGAGGCCGCTCACACGGCGGCGCGGCGGGGACACACGGTTACGGTGTTTGGTGCCTCGGACGAGCCGGGAGGTAAAACCCGCCTGCATGCGGAGCTGCCTGGTGGCGAAAATCTCAGCAGTATCTACGACTACCAGCTGCTTGCCGGGCGCAAGGCGGGTGTCGTCTACCGGCTTGGGGAAACGGCCGACGCGGCGCAGATAGCAGCCCTTGCGCCGGATGTGGTGTTACTGGCCACTGGGGCTAGCGCAGTCCCGCCAGTCTGGATACCCGAGGAGTATCTGCAGATGGGTTTTATCCTGGATGCCAGGGCAATGGCCCGCGATATGTTGTCACGCAATCGTGTGGAACCGGGCCGGGCCGTCCTGTTTGACCAAGATCATACGGAAATGACCTATGCCTTAGCAGAACTGCTGAGTGAGCGTTTTACGACGGTGAGCATTGTCACACCCCGCGAGCGGTTGGCTTCCGATGTCTCCCTGATAAACCGTCAGGGGATTTACCAGCGATTGCATGATCGCCAGATTGATATCCGCACCTGTGTGGCACCGCAATCCCTGGATCATCTGGAGGAGGGGGCCATGGAACTGATTAACGTCTACAACGGTGCTATCAGTCGCATTGAGGAAGTGGTATCCATCACCTACGCCACTTCTCGAGCACCGGATGACGGATTGGCTTCGGAACTCATAGCATCGGGGTTCAGCGTTATTCCGGTTGGAGACTGTCGGGCTCCGCGTTCTGTCTTGGCGGCGACCCGAGAGGGCTATGAAGTGGCGATGAGTCTGTAGGGAATGAGTCCACAGCGTAATTCATTCAATGATCGAGTTGGTCGTCATGAACATTTCGGTCAATTGCG
>JAPORB010000028.1 GCA_026710425.1 Gammaproteobacteria bacterium | reverse complement strand
TTACCAAAGATCCTGATATCCCAAGCTGGAACTATTTGATTGCTCCGCAACCATCAAATATGACAGAACACCGTCGGTGCCTGAACTGAGAATGTCAAATTATTTTTGCGCAAGCCCATAGTACAGCCCTTGATGTAGCTCACTGGCTGTAAACCAGCTCATATGATACTCACCAGACTGGTTGGATTGGGCCATGGATGGGCCATGATGTGGACATGCCTCAACCTGCCATTGATCTTCACTGGCCCTATGGGTTTCCAGAACCTGACCATCTGGAGTCAGAACTGTAATGGCATGATCGCGGGTAGATTCCTCAAAAATTTGCCGCGACATGATGGCAATGTTCTCCGATCCATACGATGCGACTGCAATCCGGCAGCATTCACAGCTGTGGTCTGCAGCTCGGAAATTTTCTGAAAAGGTTTGTCCCTGATCCTGGGAAACTGCATAGAAAATCGCAGATCCCTTATAATCTTCGTTCTTACCATGGTCTCGCTGGTCGAGCCAAGTCAGGAACAAATGACCAGCCTGATTCTGATACAGCGTTTCGAAGCTATGGCTTGAGGTTAATCCGTCGTCATTGATAGTACGAGGTGGCTCAAAAGATCTGCCACCATCAGTAGAACGGCTGAAACGAATATCACCGATATGGTGCGATGAAATAATTCGAGCCCACGACACATAAAGGGTGCCATCGCTGTCAACAAGGATTTTTGGGCGATTCTCACCGCCGTGTGCCACTTTCTCAGATTTTTCATTGACCGCACTTGGTAAGCTGAAGGTGGCACCGTAATCGTCGGAATAACTGACGAACACCTGCTGGTTTTGTTCAAACGCAGTCCACAACCTGTTGCCCTTGTCGAAGACTGCACTGGGAGCATTGCCGCAATGCACACTGACGGTGCTTTCACAGTCAATAGAGAGGTTCCCGGAGGCAAAACCGATGCCGGGTAAAGCCAGCAATATCACTGCACTTGGCAACAATCTTTTTAGTTTATCATTGAGCATTGTAAGCCTCTGTTGATTGAATTCTGGTGAGTTAAGAAATATGAGAGATTCTGGCGGCAGGCGGGTACTGACTGGGTAGTTGCCGATTAAGGAATTGATTATATGTTCAATGAAATTTCAAAGTGAAGGACCATTCCAATAACCTTACTCAAAATCAAGTTTTAATATTTTCCTGCTTCTTATCAAGCTAACGCTATGTTTTTGAAATTCGATAAGAAACTTGAGTCTGAAAGATTACGATTGAAAATCAATGTCGACCATAGAGGAAAAAGTTTACACACTGGAATTATACAGGCGGATGGATCGGTGAGGTGTGACACAATGTCGCAGTATTGCGTCCGTGCCAACAGAATCGAAAATTTTAAGTGAAGCAATAGTGGATGATGGCCAGCAACAGCATTCAATCAGACTATCTGGAAGATAAAGCTCACGTCTCTTTAGTCACTGGAAGCACTCGCTACCAGAGGTGCAAAGGGCTTAAATACGTAGCCGTGCTCAGTGCTCTTCCAGCTGAGGAACATTGCGTTTTCGTGCGAAACGATGAGAGGATGATCAGACCCTTCGGTGGTGGTCATCAATACAGCTGGTGTTGACCAACTGTTACCGTCATCCCCCGAGTGGATGTACTTAATGATGGTCTTTTCCCCGTCAAAGCCTTTCCAGACCAGATACAGATCACCCTTGTATTCCGCAAGAAAAGGATGACCGGCACCGGGATTATGATCTACACGGTACAGCTGACTAGTCTCTCCGGAGTCGAAGGAGAATTTTCCATAGTAGAGTCCTTGGTGCCGCTCACCTGCGGTAAACCAACTCATATGGTAGTCATTGGACAGACTGGATTGAACCATGCTTGGGCCATGGTGAGGACAGGCATCAATCTGCCATTGATCCTCACTAGCCCGATGGGTTTCCAGGGTCTGGCCGTCGGGAGTCAGTACAGCAATGGCATGATCCCGGGTGGATTCGCCGAAAATTTGTCGCCACAGGATAGCAATGTTCTCCGGACCCTGAGGTGCAATGGCAATGCGACAACATTCACAACTGTTATCTGCCACCAGGTAATTTGTCGAAAAGGACTTGCCCTGGTCCATGGAGACTGCATAGTAGATAGCGGCACCATGGTATTCATGGTTTAAGGCAAGGTGGGCTTCCAGATCACGCTTGTCAATCCAAACCAAGTACAATTGACCAGCCTGGCTCTGGTATAGAGATTCAAAACGATGACCGGTGAATAGCCCATCATCATTAATGGTACTGGGTGGGTCAAAAGATCTGCCACCATCGGCAGAGCGGCTGAAACGAATTTCTCCAGTAAACCGCGATGAGGTTTTCAGTGTCCATGACACATAGAGGGTACCATCGGCATCCACCAGAATTTTTGGGCGATTCTCTCCATTATGCTCTGCCTCTTCTGGTATCGTATTAACGGCAGTTGGTGTACTGAAGCTGGAACCATAATCATCAGAGTAACTGACGAACACTTGCTGACTCTGCACAAAGGCGGTCCATAGCCTGTTACTGCTGTCGAACACTGCACTGGGTGCACTGCCGCAATGAACGCTTATGATGCTTTCGCAGTCTTGGTTTCCGGTTGCGAAGCTGAATCCAGTTAATGTCAGCAATGCCACTGTAGCTGGCAAAAATCGTTTCAAAAAATTCATATGTATTACGAGTTCCTATTATCAACTTCGGGTTCTCAATCACAGATCATAGGCGAGATTTAGATAGTAGGTACGGCCTGGCCAAGGGTGAGCAACATATGCCACTTCATTAGTGAGGTTATCAACTCCAAATCCAAATGCCAGTCCATTGTCCATCCGATAGGTGGATTTAACCCCCAGTCGCTCAAAGCCGTCTTGGGCACCGTAAACATTGTCCTGAATGTCCATGTTGTCTGTACGACCAAAGCTGTCGGATGCATACTGAAAATTAATACCTGCATCCCATTTGCTGTTGATCCTGTAGGAAGCCAGCAGGTTACCGCGCCACTCAGGCATGCGGGGATATATGTTGCCCTCAATCGATGGATTGGGTGCATTCCTGACTATTTCTGAATCTGTGTAGACTAGGTTGAAGCGTACATCAAGTCTGTCGATAAACAAATCTCTGGCGTTAGTGATGAATTCAATCCCGCTGGTTTCAATCTCGCCTATGGGCAAGAAAGTGCGCAAGGATGTGCCTCCTTCAATAATCCCTGTCTGTGATTCTATAACATCTTCGATATTCTCAGTGAACAAATTGACTCGTAGGTAACCATTTGTCAGTATTCGCTCCACCATTACATTATGGTGTACGCCATCCTCAGGATTCAGTCCTGGGCTGGAAATACTGATAGTGTTATATGCTTCGTACTGGCTAAATAGCTCCTCTACGATTGGGAAGCGATAAGCTTGCGCTACTGAATAGCGCAATGACCACAAGTCATCAATCCGATAGCCCAAGGTAAACTTGGGCGATACCTGATTGTCACTGCGGGCGGGAACCTTGGTCAGATCAAAGTCGACCGTGGCTGGATCGTCATTATCAAAATAACCATCACTGCTCTCGAAATCCTCCCAACGAATTCCAAAGGCGGCATCCCATTGCTCAGTGAGTTGCCAGTTGAACTGGGCAAAGACAGCGAGTAGCTCGGTTTCACCTCCGCTGCGGGAAGAATAAGAAGTCTTCTCGCCAGAGATGTAGTTATCAGACCTGAATATGTCTAGATTCAGCTCGTAGCTTTCATGCCGGACACCGCTAATCAGTGACAGGCCATCAACACCCAACTCATCAAAGGTGAGTTTTACCTCGGCAGTGTCCCAACCAGTGTCCCCGAAATCTCTAATTTGACCGATCGTCGTGTAATTGGGATCATCAGGATGGGTTGAGGAGTTGCGGTTTTCATCACGCAGGACTTCAAATCGGCTGACATTGGTCTCTAACTCAATTGTCTCTGTCAACTGACCACGAAGTCGGAGCCCAAGATTTAGGCTGTCGCGCTGCAGATCGCTGGTGGCAAAGCGACTGGCAGGTACAAAGTACTGTCGCCCGTTATCAATAACATGGCCATTGTAGACTGGGTTGCCTTTACTATCCCTTAGATAAGTATTAGCAGCATCAGCCATTGAGCTACGGTCTTCATAAGCTATATTCAGCAGAGTGCTCCAGTTACCGAAGTCATGACCCAGCTTGAATTTGTAGTTGTGGGTTTCGGTGTCGACGATGCCGGTATCCATGAACCAGCTAGCTGAACGACCACGATCATCATTCTCAACAATTGTGCCGGTCACGGCCATAGGACTATCGGATGTGCTGCGGTTACCCGCACGAAACGTCTGAGGCTGGGAATCATTGCGCAAGTGGTTGTAAGACAGATAGACACTCGTATCGCCGAATTTATTGCCGTAAGAAAGAAATGACTTGTGACCATTGACTGTCCCATCGAAACCATAATCGTTGAAAGCTTGGGAAAAGTAGGAACTGTCAAAATGAAATTCTTGCTGCTGGGGAATTGCGGTTTCAATATTGACCACGCCGCCCATGGCATTGCCGCTGTATTCTGCTGAAAATGGCCCATACAGAGTCTCAACCTGGGCAATTTCACTGGCAGACACCATGGTCCAGCGTGGTGCCCCATTCCAACGCGACTGCAGGAGGTAATGCAGAGGTACACCGTCAGCGAACACCATTGAACGGGAGGTCTGAAACATGTTGGATCCTCGCATGCCCAGTACACCATTGGAGTCACCAATAAAGCGACGCCGTACCACCACACTGGGCTCAAACTTCACCAGATCCTCGGTGGTGGCTACATTGATGCTGCGAAAGTCTTCGGGAGTTAGAATGCTGTCGGGACTGAGAGTACCGATGCGTTGTTCACGATCGCTGCCCCAAACAACGATTTCCTCAATGAGTGGTTCCTGCGCAGCTACTTGAATGGAGGTGAGTAGCAATAAAACTGACAGGAGTCTTGCACCTGCATGAAGTGATTTTAATTGAAGGTGCATTCCTGTTTCTCCTGAAGTTGAGTGTATTTCGATCCGGCGGGTATATCCCAACACGATTTATCGCATCTAACTCACGGCAGTGAGCTACCGGGTATAAGAGCCAGAAAGGTTCAAATTGGGCGGCAAAAAGTGTGTAACCCGATAATTCAGGTAAGATTTTACAAGTAGGTAGAGCAGATTAAGAGTGACACAGTGTCGCAGTCAGTTTTTTTTCGGCTGGCTGTGAGGGAGCTTTGAGATAAGGACAATTCGATCGGCTACAGTGTATCGTCGCATGTTTATATACACTGCTGTTATGTAAAGTGCCTTTTTACATTCATGTAAGCTGCACAGAACATGTTTGCTGGTAAAGCTATCAGTTTCTTGCAGCAGGCTCAGCTGGTTTCGTCAAGATTGCGCAGCCGCTTCTTCCATCCCTCATCCAAACCTTCAAAGCCAAGTCCGAATCTGATCAAGTCTAAGTCACGATCCTCTGTGAATACTGTTTGCCACAGCGCACGAACCGAGTAGCCATGGTTTACACGCTGTATAAGTCGCATGCTATTGCCGGAGGCCACTGTACCCGGTTCATCCACTTTCAGGTAGTAGCCCAGATAACCAGCAAGCAGAAAGCGGGCGGGAAAGTCAGGATCACCTAGGCGAACGCCCAGTTTGGCGCAGGGAATGCGTGGTTGCACCACGGTTACTTTAGCCTGACCAAGTTGAAACTGATCGCCTAGGCAAACCTCATCGTCGGAAAGACCAGCCACGGTGAGATTCTGGCCGAACTGAGATGGTTCAAGTACCTTTCTGCCGAGATCTTCTTTCCAAAAATCGTAGTAATTGGCTGAGTAGACGTATACAGCCTTGTGCGGGCCGCCATGAAACCGCAAGTCAGCCTGGCCGTCTCCTACAAGATTTGTCAGTGTCAGATCGACAGCCGAGTGGAATGGTAATTTGAATATACCGGAAAGCTCTTTCTGACCGTTGACTTCGATTTCTTGAGGCTGACCTATGCAGACTTCGAGAATTTCAGCCTGCATGGGATATTTCCTGATTTTGTTGCTTCACGGGTTGAATCAGAAATTTGATTAAACCAGAAGGCCACGATTTGATTATTGGCGAGATGAAACTGACACCATGTGAAGCAGCAGTCTGTCGCACCTATTTCCCAATTGTTCAGGAAGGCTCTGATGACAGCGAGAAAGTGTTTTGCGATAGATTTTCAGTCATTCTGATTCTGTGCCGCCATCCGTTCCTGTGCGCGATGACCAGAGAGGATGTTATACATCCCATAGTTTCCCTCATGGCAGGCATACTCATAAATCTTGTCTTCAGTGTAATCAAAAATGATCTCCCTGGTATACGGTGCGTCGAATTGTCCGGGATCGTGAGAGGTTAGCTGATATTGTAGGGCACTGTCGCTGATCCGGGTCAGTCTTTCCAGATTCACTTTCCTGTCTGTTTCTGGAGATGTGTCACTAGCATCGGAGTAATTGGAAGTCTCGATTACTAGAGTGTCGCCTTCCCACCAGCCGCGTGAGTCTCCATGCCATAGCTTGATGTTCTGCGGTGCATGAGGCTGATCCACGATAGGGATAATACGGGCATCGTGAGCCATCTCTTGATAAATCACCACAGCATCCTTTGATTGCACAATCTGCCAGTAGCTGTTGTAGCCAGAGGTCAGCCGAGGTGCACCAAAGGTGAGGCAGCGTTCGCCAAGCGGTCGGTCGGTCCAGGAATCAGCAGGATGTGCAGCCCGCCACTCTTTCAATTCACGCTGAGATTGGATGGCAGCTTCAGTACGAGGTGGAAATCTGCCATTGGGAGGGTCAATGATCTGCGAGGTACGGCGGTGTACAGTGCGTTTTGCCATCCACTGTGAGTCGTAGTTGCCGGTGGTGGGGTCATAGGATTTAATCTCGCCGCTGAACACGGCTTCCAGTACGCCACCGCTGAACAGAGCATCTTCACCAGCGGCCATGATTTCACCGATGCGCTGATTGATAAACGCAATGTCATCGTCGGTTAGGTATTTTTTGCTACCGAAAACATCGGGTCTTTCCAGCGGGGTAATGGTATTGTTTTCCCAGACTCCCTGCAGGTCCGGATGGCCATCCGTGGTTCTGGGCACTTGGTAATCGTATTGTGCACTGGTCTGACCGACCGCAAGAGATGCCAATAGAATTGAGGATAGAGCTATGGTGAATCTGATCATTTTTAATTCCTTCCAATTAAGGATATGCCCGATTATGAAACGGTGAGGTCCAACTCTTAAGGCGTTTGCTGAGAGACAGATTTTCCGGGAAATAATAATATTATACCAAGCTTCAGCCGAAGTAATCTGATTTAGTAGTCTTTACCATTCTGAGCATGAGAGACCTTTAAGGTTGAAACTCATTTGGTGTAATGGAAATTCATCGTAGATATTCTAAGCCTTTAAGTTCTGATAATAGCATGTTTTGCTGCCATTTCTTTTAAATCAACTACTAATATTAAACGACTGTGGTTCTCTAACTTTCTTGCCTTCAATTAAAGCAGTTCGGATTGCCTCAGGACCGACCTGTCCCGCTTCATTAAGTCAGATTAAATCGTTGAAATACTTGCTATCATCCGTATACTGGCAATTTGGTCTTAAACCCAATTATCTTTTATTGTCTTGTGAGCGTGATTATTTTTCATGCTATTCCCGTAATATGTCTCCAAAAGGTCAAAAATTCAGTCTATTGATGCAACAATACCGACCAGCGCATATTAAGTATATCTCAGCAATTCCCGCTATCTAGCATGGGCCAGTAAAATCAGGGGTCGCCGGCTGATTTAGAACCTTTCGTAAACTTTATGCCTAGTTGGACGAAAAGAAAACCATGAATTCCCAATAATCGGAGTGTATTCATGGGCCAAGCAAAGTTAAGGCACAATCTTAGCGCACCAGGGCTGATGCGGAGTGTGAGAAACAGTTTCCAGAAAATCTCCGACCCGGTGAAGGGCCGTCAATGGGCATTGCCGGATGTTCTGATGTCTGGATTGGCCATTTTTTCACTGAAATACCCCTCCCTGCTGTCATTCGATCGTGCTTCTCGCAACGACACGACGATGCGAGAGTGATTGGACAAAGTGGATCCGTTTCTGCTCCGTGGTTCGTTCAAGAAGGTGTCCGCGTCATTGCAGCGGGGCAAAGGTCTGGAGCAATTCACTTATTTGGGGCATTACCTGTTGTCTGTGGATGGGACGGGCTACTTTTCCTCGCCAACAGTGAACTGAGATCAATGCTGCAAGAAGCATCACCGGGATGGCAGTGTCTCTTACTATCATATGATGCTGGGCGCGGTGCTGGTGCACCCATGGATCAAACACGTTATTCCCTTGCCGCCCGAACAGATAATGAATGAGGACGGCTCGAAAAAGAATGACAGCGAACGCAATGCGGGAAATCGGGTGCTGCCTCAAATACGGCGTGAGCACCCGAAGCTGAAGCTGATTGTGCTGGAGGACGGACTGGCCTCGAATGGGCCGCACATCAAGTTGCTGCAAGAGC
>JAPORB010000091.1 GCA_026710425.1 Gammaproteobacteria bacterium | reverse complement strand
TGACCGATCGCCTGGGTATTGGCAACAAAACCATTCCTCCTCTGCCTGATATTATTGCCGAAAGAGCGGCTGTTGCCACGGGTTATTGAGAAGTTACACATGGTTATGTGTCACCCAGTAAATATTTTCATGCCGGTCCATTCCATCTCTTGCCTCGATGATGTGATGTCGGGCTACAATAAAACAAAAAATGCAAAATGTCAACATGAAAATCATTTTTTATGTTTGCTATACAAACATTTTTAAGTATTAATAGATTCTTTGTTCTGGTCATGTAAACATGATAAAAGCCGATAAAATCTATCAGGAGGTGGGTCGAAACATCAGACGGTTTCGCAAGAATGCGCACCAGACCCAAGCTCATCTTGCTGCGAGGGTGGGAATCTCAAGGACCTCGCTGGCCAATATTGAAGCAGGGCGACAGCAGATTCTCCTACACTACCTGTACTCTATCGCAGAATCGCTTGAGCTTTCATCGCCCTCATTACTGATGCCAAATTTATCTGACTCACAATCGCTAACAGTCGATGCGACCGAACTTCCATTGCCGCAGGAAGGTCTCAATAGAAAACAGAGGCAGGATGTACTTCGCCTAATGGGATGCGTGTTAGACAACTAACTCAAGTCGAGGAAAAGCCATGACTCCGCAAAGAAAGTGCTTGATCAAAAAACAGGCACGAACAATCCTCGAAGACAATCAGATTTTGGAGCCGCCTGTTCCGGTTGAAAAAATTGCCAAGGCACTCGGAGCAAACCTTAGATTTTCACCTCTGGATGATGAGCTATCGGGTATGATTTACATTAAAGATTGCAAACCCATCATTGGTATTAATGCTCTTCACCACCCCAACCGCCGTCGCTTTACAATTGCTCATGAGTGCGGCCATTTAATTCTTCATAGGGCACTGATTAAAAAAGAGGTGCATGTTGATAAAGCGTTTCCTATGCTGATGAGAGATTCAATTTCGTCATCTGGTGTTAATAACATGGAGATTGAGGCTAATCATTTTGCAGCTGAATTGCTAATGCCTGAGTCGCTTTTGATATTTGCAATCGGAGGTAAAACGTTCGATATAGATGATGAAGGTGTTGTCACTGCGTTTGCTAAGAATTTCCAAGTTAGCACTGCGGCTATGCGTTTCAGGCTGGGTAAATTGATTGTGTGAGTCGACTACGAGATATAAAAGTTATTAGAATCATACACTATAAGACTAAAGTTTTTCTACACCAAAAAATTAAAATAGTAAGTTCGCGAGATCTGCAAGGACTGAGCCATTAATGATATTCCATTCTCTATATATTCTTTGCCTTTCGGATCATGAGTGACTTCACAAATACCATATATGGCCATATGTGGCTATGGCAACAAAGGTGACTTTTATGTCGCCTATCACCGTATCAAAAAATGACTAATGAAGTTGTAATTAAAAAAGGTTTAAAGCTCGGATATCTTGATGCTGAGGCTGATCTTGAACTGCTAGAAACCTGCTGGATAGACAATGGTCAATTAAACGATATCCTTGACCTCAATTCACCTACATCAGTAGTACTTGGCAGAACAGGGGCTGGTAAAAGTGCTCTTCTTTATAAAGTATCCTTGGAAGAAAAAGCAGAGATACTAGATCCAAACAATATCTCCATCCGTTTTCTAGAGCACTCAAATATCATCCAATTCTTCACCGAAATTGGTGTAAAATTAGATCTCTTTTATCGAATTTTATGGCGACATATTCTGGTTGTAGAACTTCTTAAACTTCGATATAACCTCAAAAATGAAGGCGATAATAGGAATCTACTCGACCGATTTCGCCAATGGGTGGGTCGAGACTCTTTAAGAAAAAAGGCTTTAGACTATTTTACAGAGTGGGGTGATAAATTTTGGCTTGAAACAGATGAGCAGCTACAAGAACTAACCAACAAATTTACATGTGAAGTCAAAAATAAGCTGGGAACAAAATTTCATGACGTTGATGTATCGTTAGAAGGAGCCAGAAATCTTTCCGAAGAGAGAAAAGCTGAGATTAAATCATTAGCGACACAAGTAGTAAGTCAAATTCAAATACAACGATTGACTGAAGTTTTGAATTTGCTTTCTCAATACGCTTTCTGCGACAAGCAAAAACGGTTTTATATTCTGATAGATAAGTTAGATGAAGACTGGGCTGAAACAGAAACTCGCTGCAGATTTATAAGGGCTTTGATTGAAGAGACAAAATCTATGCGAAATATCCCTCAAGTAAAGATTATAACAGCTTTACGAAGAGATTTGTTGGATCTTATATTTGACAAGACTCGTGATTCAGGTTTTCAGCAAGAGAAATATGAAGCCTATATGGTCCAGCTTATGTGGGGAAGAAATGAACTTCGTGAATTACTGGAGCGCCGAATTCAAGAAGTATATAAGAAGCAGTACACTTCAGATGCAGTGCGATTAGCGGATGTCTTTCCGAATCCCAAAAAAGGCGATGAAGTAGACCCGATTGATTATATTCTTGATCGAACTCTTCTACGACCGAGAGATGCAATTCAATTTGCAAATGAGTGTTTTACAGCTGCAGCTGCAGCTGCAGCTGATACATCAAGGATACCTTGGACAGCAATTAATACTGCCGAAGCAAATTACTCTATGAAGAGGCTTAAAAGCCTTAATGAAGAATGGTCTGAGTACTATCCTGCACTTGAGCTAACAGTAGAGGTGTTGAGAGGGATCTGCACACCTTTCACACGATCTACACTTTCCAGTAACAAAATTCAAGATATTTCTGTCGAACTTCATGATGCTGATATTAAGGATCCGGTAGTCAAAGTTTCACGTTCACAGTATGAGGCAAACGCTAAAAATAATGAGTCCGATCTGATTAACTCGATTTTGATGTGCCTCTATCATGTCGGAGTAATTGGTATCAAAATCAGCACACTCAGTACCTTTGTATGGTCACACACTGACCAACCCAGAATATCCAAGAGTGAAAGCAAGCGGGCAAATCAAATTAAGGTACACGAAATGTATCAACATGCATTAGAGGTATTCGATAAAGATAGATATAGTATTTGATTTCATTCGGATCGGCCACTCTATAAGAAACTACATATGCTACGAAGCAGAATATAATTCCTTAGTAAGCATCTTTTCATATCGATTCAGCATTGGAATCTTCTATCACCTTACTTACACGCTTGTTAATGTAAGTAGTCTGCTTTCTATAGGCAAACGAAAATAGTAATAAAAGAACCACACTGACGATTAAAAGTGATATGTTTATGAGAAATGGTAGTGCGGTTACATATCGGTCGAATAGAACTACGCTTGGGAGTAGAACAAAAAGTGCACAAAACGTACGGTACATATTATTTGTTTCGGACAGTATAGAAATAATTGAATCAACTTTTGAGGCTTCAACAAATTTATTGTAGTCGACAAAGCTTATGAATCGCGTCGCCTTAAAGATCGGTTCGATTATCAGAGAGCCGATACGACTGATTACCAGGCCGATAAAATAGTAGAGAAAAAGTCCAACAATGATGTCTTCTTGGAGTACCCGAAAGCTTGTAAGCGCATCTGCGACAACTGCAAAAATACTTCCTGGCAACAGATAATTGAAGATATTGTAAGAAGATATCTTGTCTAGTAATCCGTCCATTGTGTTCTAACTCCATTTATAAGTCGGAATTGTGGTTGCCGTGGAATCACTCGATGTTCTGGTCCTTTCAGCGGCTGTGGACAGATCGACTTCCGTTGTTGTTAGATAGGCCTCATCCGCCATAAATGCCTCGAACCCAGTCTGCGTTACAATCAAGAATATCGAAGGTGCGAGGCGCTGCAGCGATACCGCTTTCGCCATTGCCCTATCTGTGGAAGATGGTCCACCCGAAGACAAATGGCTGTGCCATGTTCCAAGACAGTAGAGCGACCAGTCGACAGGTGTCGAGTAGTCTTCAAATCGTTTAAGCAGACCATTTTTGCCAAGGGTGAATTCGTCAGCCGAGTGCTGGCTGTCTTCTGGTGCCTCCAACACGTCCACTATATGGGCAACTTTGGAGACTTCGGATAGTCGGCCCATAATCACGCCACCGGTCTCGGCATTGGGCCAGTGCTCGGTCTGCATACGCATCTTGGACCGCGCTCGCTGGTGCAGGTGAACTCTCCAAGACGAACCGTTTTTTATCTTTAGGACGGTGACGGGTGGAATTCCCTCTGCTCTCCATTCTACACCTAAGCCATCACCCGAGAGCTGCCCAATGACAATCTCTCCGCTTTTATCCGGCAAATTTTTGTCGAGACTGTTGAGCAGGTACTCCGCCATCCCTGCGGCAAACAATGATAATCGGCCATCCGACATAACCATTGTCAGTGATCCGCATCCGTGACCAACATCCTGCCGCAACATTGTTCCATCGTCGAAGACGATGGATGACAAGTTCGGTTCTGTCGTCAGCATTGCATAGAATTCCACCATCAAATCTGTTGTGCTCGGGTTGCAGTCCGGTCCCTCGACAGTGATCACTCCCAGTCGGCCGCCTGCAAACAGAGAAGTTTCCACCACACGCGGACGAATTGATTCGCTTGCGGCGAATGCTTCCCGGACCGCAAGTGACGCCGTGGCGTTCACAACAAACTGGGATTTTTTCGACCATGCGCCTTGTGTTTTTCCACCGTTCTTGGCGATCCCCACCGCGTCTGCAACAGTCGCCTTCACTTCATAGTTCAATCCGCGCAATGCTTGGGACAACATGCGCGCTTTGGCATCCATCCAGAATATCTGCATATGTCCCGGCATGGGAACCAGCGCGTGCCGAGCCGCGTTGTGTGGACTCATTCCCGACCGATCCACTATGACCTCCGGGCCATTACCCGCACGAGCGAGATGAAGGGCAATCTTCGAACCGAGGCTGCCCGCGCCTACGAGTGTCCAGCGTAAATGCTCGTTTGTTGTCGTCATTCCGGCCATTCCGGCAAGAAGTGTTCGGCATATGGCATGACGATGGGTCACAACTCGCACGCTGTCGGCTCTTTTGTCGCTGAAAAGATCCGGTAACCGGATTTCGACTATGTATGGACAGATTTCAATCGAGCTCCCGCTTCCAATAAGGTTGAACGGTCGGCGAACCAAAAAGATCACCGGCATCGGAAACGGTCCAGCTTCAGGGTAATCGGATACACACTGTTTGAGCCAGCGCAAACCAGAATCTAATTCCTTGGCGCAACCATACTTTATAGCTCGTCCCTTCAGATCGCCAATGTTTTCTACCGTCTCTGGAAGGTATTCTTCGCAGACGATGGGTTTGCCTGACGGATGCTTCCCCGGCCAAGCTATCAGCGCGAGCGATATGCCATAACAGAGCCCGGGGTCGAAAAATTGATTGTTCTCAAAAAATTGTTGCTGAACCGATTTCGGGTTCACCTTGACCTCTTCACTAAAAACTTGACCATAAATTGAATAACCACTGCCTTGTGTTACTGACTTCAGATAGTTGAACTTTAGAAATCGATAAGCCCCCCTTCGGTCAATCAGGCACTGTAAGAATTCAGCGTCAGCGACAATGACATCATTCAATCGGTCGCGGCGAACCGGCTCCCATCCCTGGGCCGGATCGATTAACGTCCCAATTGCTGCCTTTTCCAGCCACATAGAGGTTTGGTTGATGATTCCCGCTAGTCCGTCTCTGTGCAGCAACTCGGTCAGATCGCCCTCATAGATGCACGGGACAGGACGCCCGTCCATCGTCCATGGCTGAATGTGGGGTAAATTTCGGTTGAAATCTTCGCGAAGGGAGGGAACTGGAGAGTACAGAGGGTAACCAGCAGGAAATTCGAACCGTATAACCTCTCGAGATCTGACGCCTGAAGGGCTCTCACTTTTGCGCTTCCATTGGCTGTGTAGGTTCACTTTAAAGACCACATCGACACTGGTTACTCTACTTGTCGGGTCGGTCACCGGCGAATCCACCCAATCAACTTGAGGATGCCCGGCGATTAGAGCGACAGCTCGCCTAATTGCTTCCGTGGGCTTGACGCGAGTCATGACTTGCCATTGCCGTGTGCAAGAGCCTGTCGACCGATGGCCCCGGATCCCACAACTGACGATGCCATCATCAACGACGGCTTCAGTCGTGATCCGTAAGTGCCGATCTCAAATTCCATCACTCCCGTGGACCGCACCGTGGGTTGCTCGCCAACGCATTCGAATGAACCGTAAATTTGATGCTTTCGCATAATTGCTTCGTACTCTCGCTTTGCGCCTATACATGGTGGGTCGTTACCGTCATCTTTGATCGGATTGCTGCTAGCCACGATCGTCGCTCCTTCCCGCGCCTGGGACAGCGCGCTCAGCGCGTCCCGCGAGACTTCACCCTGTTCTCGCAATTCGCTCCAGCTGTCTTCTGACAAACTGTGCCAAGAGCAATGATGCGGGCACAATAGGATGTCATACGACAGGAAGTCGGCATGCTTGCAGTAACGGTCCCACAACTTCTCCCAGATTGCGACCTCGGCATCGCCACCCGAAAGAAATCGGCACCGATCTCCAGCCCCTCCGCCGCTAAACGAAAAACGCAAAATCGTGCTTGAGTTGTTCTTTGACAGTAGGTTTTCGTCGTCGTTATCACACGCGGGCAATGGTGCTAACAGTCGCGCACGCATCGAACGATCATTCTGACCGTTGACGCGGGAGAACTCTTCGTCCACGCGCACCAAAATGTTACGTAAATCATCGGTCTTGCCGCCTTCGTCCTCTCCGAGAATAAGGATCCTATCGCCATCTGTAACTTCCCAAGGCGATTCACGAACCTTGCGGACCCTGCGCCGAGCCTCGCTGTTGAAAGCCTTCGCATCGTCGCACAGTACATGTTTACGAGAAGCGCGCCGGAAGACCAACGGTGACGACCAGATTTCCCGAATCAAAATTCGATCATGCAATTTCGACCATGAATCCTGTGGACCAAGGTGGAAGTGCTTTTTCAACCCCTTGCAATGGTCCTGATCCGGGTGGCTCACAAGCAGCGCATCTAAAAAGAGACGGCCATGTGAATCACGGGTCAACCGCTCACGAAGTTTTTTTGCCACATCCGGTGTGTCTTCGTCTGGATCATCTGCGGCTGCGCGAATGTTCATGTCGATCAGTATTCGATGTCCATTCTCTGTCTTGATGAGAGTCATATCGCCATTGCCGACGGGGAAAAACGAGATAGATGCAGTCACGGGTTTTACCTCCAACACAAAAATTATAGATTTGCCTCAAGGGAAATAGAAACATTGCCGATGTTAAATTTGACAAATCGTATCAAATATTAGAAATATGTCAACCGCCGGGAGACGAAAAATGTCAATGGGTCAAAGAATTAAGGTGTCACGTCGTGCGAAGGGACTGTCTCTTCGCAATCTTCAAGTTAGAATTGACAACCGAGTTACGGCGCAAGCGATCAGCAAGTACGAACGGGCCGAGTCGATTCCCACCTCGGAAGTTCTGATCGCGCTTGCCAAGGCTCTCGGCGTTTCCGTCGCTTATCTGACCAGTGACAGTGAAATCTCCCTTAAGTCAGTCGATTACCGGAAAAAGCAGTTGACGAGCAAGCGCGAGGAGTCTCAAGTCGAAGCCAAGGTGCTTGATTTGCTTGAGCGTTATCTCACGGTGGAGGAAATTCTTGGGCTGCCCACCATCGCGCGAGATGTGCCGCGAGATGCCCCGTGGCACGTGTTTCACGACGTGGTGGAGGCAGAACAGGCGGCGCACAGCCTCCGCAGACATTGGGGGCTTGGCATCGACCCGATTCCGAATCTCGTCGAACTGCTGGAAGAGCGCGGCATCAAGGTTCTTTCGATGCCTCTTTCCAACATCGATGGTCTCACGGCCAGTGTGCGGCGAGAAGACAGGAGCGTCGCAACGGTGATCGTCATCAACAAGCGTGACTGGGGAGAGCGACAGCGATTTACGGCCGCGCACGAACTCGGCCACATAGTTCTGGACGTAGCACCGAAAATCGATGACGAAAAGGCCGCTCATCGATTTGCTGGTGCATTCCTCATGCCTGCCGAGACCTTACGCGCCGAAATCGGGAAGCATCGGCTGTCGATCGGCTTGCGCGAACTATTCGACCTCAAGGCGATTTTTGGTGTCAGCGTGCAGTCCCTGACCTATCGCTGCAAGGATTTGGGAATCTTCAGCAATTCTCTATTCCGGCAATTGTTCAAGGAATTCAGCCGAAGAGGCTGGCGCAGACCGCCCTACAGGGAGCCTGGAGCAATGGACGGCGAAGAACCCAAGCGTTTCGAGCGCCTCTGCTTCCGAGCCTTGGCGGAAGACGCAATTTCCCAGCCCAAGGCGGCGGAGTTGCTAGGGCACTCGGTTCACGAGCTCCTCCAACTCATGGATGAACCGCCGAGCGTAGAATCCGCTCCTTACGATGTCTGACCCTCATGCCTGTGCTCGATTCGGATACGCTGGTGCTGACTGCCTGTTCTACATAAATAAAAGCTTGACATAGTTAACCCGCTACCCTATAGTGCCGTGCATGGAGGCACTGACACCAATCCGGGAAACACTATTCGAGCCTAACAATCTCGCCCGACTCCACCACCTGCTGGATAGCGGGGACTTCGCCAGTCGCCA
>JAPORB010000099.1 GCA_026710425.1 Gammaproteobacteria bacterium | reverse complement strand
CTATTGGCATGGACATAGATCCACTTGCCGTTCCCGCCGGTGGAACACAGCTCCAGGTTCTGCTTGATCAAAGTAGGGTCTTATGAGCCCAGACATGGCTCACCTTGTTTGTTGACCCAGCCTGAGCGTTCGCACAGTTGCCGAACCAAGGCAGTGCGCAACAGATTCCCTGCCATCACCTCCCGCTTGAACCAATCGACTGTCTCTTCCCTAAATTCGTGTACCGACTCTCATGCCGGGCATTAAACTATTGACTTTTAAGACGTTAAGTGTGGTATGGTAATAGAATACGGTCGATAACTCACTCGCCTTATCCAAACCTCCAAGACCTCAACAGACCAAGAGTCTTTGAATTCTCAGAAATGCACTGATACCGGATATTACAGGCAGCATTTAATCTCAGGTACGCTCAGACGCACATTAAATTGAATTGTCATACTCTGATCGTCACTGACATGGTTTCCGCTAAAGCACCATAGTCGGAGCAGTTATAGTGTTGATCCGCTGTCAATAGAAGTTATTCAAGAGTCTGGCGGGGCCATTGCCTTGGTTGAAGTTGTTATCAGTGCTAATGAACACCAACTTAATTTAGCCGTAGGTAAAGTGCCAGACTGTCAATTTAACAGACGATCCTGATATTTAATCAGGAGTGCCCTCTTGCAAATCCCTTAGTTGAAGAGAGCACTAAGCGACATCCCAGCTACGCCGACTCCGGCCTGGCCAGCAGAATCTATTTTTGCGGGCTTCATTCCAAGGACTTTCCTCCACTGCTATATTGACCACTGTGAGGATCAAGGAAGAAAAATCACCTCTGCCAAAGCCTGAGTGCAGGTAAGGCAGCTGTGTAGCAGAGTGGGCATTGGCTCAAACTCCGCTGGGATTCACCTGGTGCGATTGATTTGAGGGTCTAAAATGACCGGGCGAATCACACGAAGCGATTCGCCATAGTCAATACTCATTATCATTGCATGGTCAGTCAGCTTGAATTTACTGATTGGCCCTCAATTCCTCGGAGATATCAGCATCAGGCATCAGGACGAACTCTGGGTAGGCTTCAATGCCGAGTTCAGCAGCATCCTGCCCCACTTCCTCTACTGATCGAGTAACACGCAAACCGAAGATTTTGTCGATTGCAAACCAGACCAACAACGATACGCCAAAGACGAATACACCTACAGCCGCAATGCCGGTCAGTTGGGTCATCAGGTCACCACCACCTGCAATGCAAACTGCCAATGTGCCCCATATGCCAGCAAACAGGTGGGCCGGTACGGCTCCCACTACATCGTCTATCTTGCATTCCTCCAGCAAGCGAATACCTGCAGTGCACAGCACACCACCTACTGCGCCAATGATTACCGCCCAGTGATGTTCGATGATATCCGGTCCAGCGGTGATGGCAACCAACCCGGCAATGGCTCCGTTAAGACCGGCCAGTAAATCAATGCGACCCAGAATTGGCCTGGATACGATGATGGCTGCCATGACACCAGCTGCCGCCGCCAGATTGGTATTCACCAGGATATTGCTCATGGCAACGGCATTCGACGCCCCACCCAGGGCGAGTTGTGAACCACCATTGAAACCAAACCAGCCAAGCCAGAGGATGAAGACCCCTAAAGTGACAAGCGGAATATTGGATGGCACCGTGGGTCTGGCAGTGCCGTCGGGCAGGAATTTGCCCAATCGTGGTCCCATCATTATGGCCCCGGCCAGGGCCGCCCAGCCGCCAGTGGAGTGCACGATAGTGGAACCGGCGAAATCCTGAAATCCACTTTGATCAAGCCAGCCACCACCCCAAGTCCAGGCACCAACTACCGGGTAAATCAGGCTAGTGAGAATGGCGGTAAACAGGAAAAACGACCAGAGCCGCACTCGCTCCGCTATGGTACCGCTAATGATAGAGGCCGTGGTCGCCACAAACACCATTTGAAAAAACCAGTCTGACATTACTGAATAACCGTTATCCAATACTGCGGTCATGGCCTCAGCATCTCCATTTATAAGGGCTATCTCGCTATCAGACGGGCCGTAGAACATCTTCAGTGTACCTACCCAGCTACCGACATCGACATACATCAGGTTGTAGCCCACGAAGAAAAACATTAACCCGGAAATAGAATACAGACCAATATTTTTCAGGCAGATCACGGCCGCATTCTTGGTGCGTACGGAGCCAGATTCAAGCATGGTAAAGCCGGCACACATAAACATGACTAGGCAGCCCCAGATCAAAAAGGAAAACGAATTGAAGACAAAATTTAATTCTTGTTCACTCATGGTTTTACTAAACTCCTTCAACTTTGAGAGTAACAATATCCATGTTGTGATATTGTTGATGGTTTATGGATGTGGCAGCATGTTGCAACAATCGCAGAGAAACGTTCTTTCCCACCGAGGATACCGCAGAGCTATCGCGGATTACACTCAGAAGGTTCTGGATATTCTCTCCTCCCGGTGAGGCGACAAACTCAAGGACCGCATGTGAACCATCCCGATAGACAGTGACTTGCAGTTTGCGCTCAGCTTCAGTTTCATTGCTGTTAATTAGTGTAAGCAGGGTTTCCTCGCTGGCAATTTCAAGTCGGCTCTGCACTAAGGTATTGAATTGATTCTCAGTCACAAAGCTTTCCAGAAACTCTCGTATTTGCGGTAGCTTGGCGATCGTCAGCGGTACCTCAATCTGGTGTTGACGCGGAGCTGAGACTAGCAAAAATACATTCATTATTATGGCACAAAGACCGCCAGCTGTCATACCGTTCTGTAACAGCCCGCCAGCCAATCCAGCAATTATCTCTGGATAGATCAATCCACCCTGGCACCCGACTCCCAGCCAGAAGGAAACTCCAACGATGATACTGTCCCGGTAATTGATACCATTTTGCACGATTATTTTCATTCCAAGCACGAATAGCATTGCTAACAGCACAAGGGTATAGGCAGCAACCACTGGCCCGGGTATGGCGAGAATAGCAGCCAACAGCTTTGGTGAAAATGCCGCCAGAATAAAAAGCGAACCCAGCGCAACGCCAACCCTTCGCGAGGCGACCCCTGTCAGTTCAACCACGGCAACGCTGTTGGAATAGGTTGTATTCGGCACTGTGCCTGCCAGCCCGGATAGTAAATTGCCCAGACCATCTGCACTTACTGCACCTTGAACAGCCCGAAAATCCACAGCCCGTGGTCGTCTCCAGGAGACCCGCTGAATCGCCACGGAATCTCCGATGGTTTCTATAGCACCTATCAGGGTTACGAAGACAAAACTGGGTAACAGTGCCCAGAACACTGGCTCTGGTTGCAAACTGATCCCTGGCCAGCTGATTGCAGGGAGACCCAACCAAGCAGCTTGCTGTACCCGTTGCACATCATAGAGCCCCAACCCGCCGGCAACCAGCGAGCCTGCTACAACCCCGGCCATCAGTGCCCATAAGCGCAGAGTTCCCTTGGCGCGTAGAGCAATAAGTACCACTACCAGCAAGGTAACCAGGGCACACACTGAAGCTAACCCAGGATCAGATTGTGCAGGGATATCGGTTAGCAGTTCCCAAATGACAGGCATAACTGACACTGGTATCAGCATGATCACTGTGCCGGATACCACCGGAGTAAGGATTCGCCGCAGTAATGACAGTCGCCCAGCCAGCAGGAATTGAAACAGGGAGGAGGCAATAATCAGACTTGCAAGTACTTCCGGGCCACCCTCAATCAGGGCAGTGACGCAAACCGCAATAAATGCACCAGAGGTACCCATGGCAAGGACATAACCGGCACCGATTCGTGCTACCCGCTTAGCTTGGATGATTGTGCTGGCACCACTAACCAACACCGCAGTGAAAACGGCCCAGTTGAGGTAATTTTCACTGGCTCCAGCCATACGTACAATAATGGCTGGGGTTAATACAATTCCGGCCAGGGTTAAAAGTGCAAGTTGTAGACTCAGACCAAGAGTCAGCTTAGCTGGAGGAGACTGGTCAGGCTCAAAGCGAACTGTGCTGACCGACTCCTGCATGACGGTATCGCTCATGCCGCAGTCTGATCGTCATTATTTCCGTCATCGCTGTCCTTGTTTGCCGGATCGAAGGGCAACTGAATTGTGATGCTGGTGTACTCGCCCACCTCAGACTCTACATTGATATGACCCTTATGTCGTTGCACTATATCCATAGTCAACGACAGACCGAGACCCGTGCCCTGGCCAGTGCCTTTGGTGGTGACAAAAGGCTCAAACATATGTTGCAGAATATCATCGGGAATACCGGTGCCGTTGTCCCTGACCCAGAACTCATAGCCCTCATCAGTGCGGCGGCTGCCTATGGTTAGCTGCGGATCAAAGTCGTCGGTACAACCACGAGCTTTTTCCTCAATTGCCTGACAGGAATTAGTGAGCATGTTGAGAAAGGCCCTGCTAATATCTTGCGGCACTACGATTAGCGGTGGGATATTGTCGTCAAGATCCTCTACATTGGTGATGTTAAATTCGGTATTTTCAGCTCGGGTGGCGTGGTAAGCCAAGTCACGGTATTGCTTGAGCATGGCATTAAGATCGGTTTCGCGCCATTCATCGGTTTTGCCCCGAGAGTGCTCTAGCATGCTGCGTACGATGCCATCGGCACGATGGCTATGCTCACCGACCTTACCGAGGTTGGTGCGCAGATCTCCCAGAATCTCGTTGATGTCTTCGGCCACCCCTTTCTCTATGGTGCTGGAATCTGTGACCACCTCCCCGATTTCCTCAATCAGCTCAAGTGAGACCTCATTAAAATTCTTAATGAAGTTAAGCGGATTTTTGATCTCGTGAGCCACTCCAGCCGCCAGTTGACCGAGAGACGACAGTTTTTCCTCGGCAACAATTTGTTGTTGCGCTTTGTGCAATCGCTCCAAGGCATGCTCTAGATCCCGATTCTTGGCCTCGATTTCCTGAGTCATCTCCTCCAGCTGACTGAGGCGTTCGGCCTCCTGGTTGCTCATAGTAGTGTTTTCCTGAAGTCCGCTTTGGGGCAGGGCAGGGGACCAAAAGTCTTACTTTTCGGGTTTGGCCTGGTTCCAGCGCAGGGCAAGGCAGGTCACATCATCGAAGGGTTCCATACCTACCGTAAAATTGCTCAGTGCCTTCAGAACCGAATCCACCATCGAAGCCATATTTTCATGCGGTTGGTTGGTTAGAACCTTTTCAAGTCGTGATTCACCGAACTCTTCATCGGTGTTGTCACTGGACTCCGTAATCCCGTCGGTAAAAAAGAATAGGGAATCGCCGGGTTCCAGCACCAGCAATTTTTCATTGAACTTGTGGTCTGCCACAATACCCAAAGCCATATTTTCCGTTGTTGGCAGTGCCGATGTTGTGTTATCCGCTGTACGCACCACCATAGGCGGATTGTGACCACCATTGCAGTACAACAAGTTACCATTACGCAAATCCAACACACCATAGAACAGAGTTACGAACATAAGTGAATCGTTCTGCTGACTCAGCAGTTCATTCACATCACTCAGACAGCGGGATGGCGAGTCATGGTTACATGCCGCGGACTTCAGCAGGGCTCGGGAAACCAGGGTGAACAATGCTGCCGGTACGCCCTTGCCGGAGACATCAGCTATCACCAACCCCAGATGAAATTCGTCTACTTCAAAATAATCAAAGAAATCGCCGCCGATTTCCCGCGCTGGGGTCATCTGGGCATGTAGGTCATAATAGGGGTTGGGGCTGGGTACTGGCGGCAAAACGGACATCTGTACGTTCTTGGCCACGGACAGTTCCTGCTTCAGAGACACCAGACGGTCCCGAGAACTCAACGCCTGCTGGATCATGTCGATGTGCCGCAGAGTCTTGTCGATGGTTATTTGGAGGTCGTTGAAATCGATCGGTTTGGTGACAAAGTCAAAGGCCCCGCGATTCATGGCAGTCCGAATATTCCCCATATCACCATAGGCCGAAATGATAACTGCGCAAATGTCCGGGTCAGCACTTTCAAGCTGGCTTAACAGCGTCAGCCCATCCATCACAGGCATGTTGATATCGGAAAGCACCAGCCGGATGTCTGGATTTTCTTTCAGAACCTCTAGGGCTTCCTGCCCGTTGCTGGCAAACAGAAACTCATAGTCGCCACTGCGAATCCGGCGACGAAGGCGCTGCCGTACCAGTAGTTCGAGATCAGATTCATCATCAACCATCAAAATACGAGGTCGTCTTTTCTCGATCTCTTGCGATATCTCCTTAACCTGGGTCGTTTCTTGCTCCATGTCACCTTCCTGTTAAACTGCATCCAGAGCTTCAGGCAGACCGGGGTGGATAGTCAGAATCTTGTCAAATCCGCTGACTGAAAAAATCTCAGCAATCTGTGTCGAAAGGCCACAAAAAACCGACTTCCCTCCCTTCGACTGTGCATCGCGAGCTGCAACCAGCAAGATACGCAGACCAGCACTGCTGATGTAGTTTAGGTTGCTGAAATCGAATACCAGTACCGCATTGCCGCCTTCAAACTGTTCCTGAATGGCACTATCCAGCGTGCTGGCATTACTGCCATCTATACGACCTTCCGGTCGTAAGATCATGGCCTTGTCATGGGATTCGGTCGCCACCGAAAGTTGGTTTTGTTCACTCATTCATGTCTCCAGTTTCATTTTTAGTGTTATTCGATTCATGCCATCTTTCCGTTCATACCCCACCTTGTCAGCGAACTGTGTCACCAGAAAAACCCCCAGTCCTCCCACCGGTCGATCATCCAACTCTCGGGTGGTATCCGGTGGCGGTGCTTCAGATAGCGGATCAAAAGCGGGGCCGTTGTCCTCCAGCTGTGCAGTTACTCCGTCCGAGCTATAAGCAAGCCGTATTTGCAACCATGGTTCAGCGACTTTGTTCAAGGAATAGGTGATGCAGTTTGTCACCAGCTCGTCAAGTGCCAGGTTAAGGCGGAATGATATTTCACTCTTGAGAGAATGTTTGCCGGCAAAGGACTCGACCGATTCAGCTAAGGTTGCCAGTGCATCGTCCAAGTTGGGCTTGAGGGTTACATCCAAAACAAGGCACCTTGGGAATGGTTGAACGGGTTGTTCATGCTCATTAACCGAGTTGAAGACACAGAAGGAATATCAACTTGCCACAATATACAATAATGAGTCTTAACGCAAACTCTAGCTTGCGCCATCTCGTTCTTATTTGCAATTATTTTTGCTTCCCTCATGCCCTTGCTTCTACGCTCATGTTGATAATTCGCATTTTCAGCTTTTACGACACCAAGTAACTACTCCAATATAACATGCAAATAGGCTTGTCAAACACAAGTTACTTCAAGTTAAGCTTCTTCCAGTCAGCTCAAAATTAGCTATAAATCGTCTAATTTTTCTTAAAACACAAAATTGCCAACATCGAAAACTCTGCCTTCATGCATAAGCCTGGAAAGTGACGCTGTTCTTGCGCCGTTGCTAACGCGAATGGCTTTTCAAGTTCATACTAACCACATGGAAGTTGTTGCCATTAGCCGATTGAGGCCACTGTTGCCGCTTTCTACGGCAGCTGGCTTAGCCATTGTACCGACATCTCAAGACCATTCAAGCACCAAGCACGAGGAGGCATTTGCGCTGTGGCTAAAAAAGGACTAATTCCCTCCAACTTGTATTCAATTTCCCACTTCAGCAATACAATCAGTCATAATTTGGTTTCTGTATCGCACCTAAAGATAATTTTTGGGCATTTTGGGTTGGGGTGGAATTTCATCAAAAACAAAGAATATGCCGAAAAGCAGGCAATAATGACCATTTTTTGGGGTAAAGTTCTTTTGAGGATGCCCTTTGGCTCATATGGATCAAGGGATTCAGAACAAACCAACTGCCTCACGAGGGCTAAGGTCTAATAATTAATTCCTTAATTTTTTAAAGTCTTTTGTAGCAACGCATAAGTGGTTAATATTAATAAAATCAAATACTTGTATTTACCCAATGAACTCCTGTCTATATCTTCTCAGAATACTTACAATAGCTTTCTGAGACTGCCTTGCGGTCCGGATTTCTCTCTGGAAAACGGTAACGCCTACAGCGTTTGACGCAAGGAACCAAGAAACACAACCGTATTATACCAGATGTACCGTATTCTGCTAACCACAATCAATTTGTTTAACAGATTTGCGTCGCATTATTACTATTACCATTTTTCCTTAATGTGAAAGAGTTGATTTCATTGCCGGTGAAAGACGCAGGAACAAGAAAAACCGATGAGCCGATGAGCCGATGAAATGGTGCCTAAGGCTGCATTAAAACTACTTCTTTGCATTTTTATAACTTTTTGATTTATATAGTATTTAAAAGCCCAAAATAGGTTTATTCAAAAAGAGAGCATCTGGGGCCAATTTAGGCGAAATTTTTGTTATTTGGTGATTTTTTGCTCCATACCGAAAAGAAAAAATGGTTTTATCAGTTTCTCATCCTCGTTTTCTCAGTTACTCTTAGCCTTAGACGGCACAGACAGACACTGGCATTAATTCAGCCTCCTAGAAGAACCCATACAGACTTATCACCACAAACAAAAAGTGATTACTTTCTCATCTTACAAGGAAAAGTGTTTTGCCAGGCTAATCATTACAGAGAATCTTCACCTACTACATTACTATTACTCATGCTTGCTCACAAGGAAGCTCGCCATCTGCCGCCATTTGTATTGCTATTTTCCGTAACTTCTCAATAACCCGTGGCAACAGCCGCTCTTTCGGCGATAATATCAGGCAGAGGAGGAATGGTTTTGTTGCCAATACCCAGGCGATCGGTCA
>JAPORB010000200.1 GCA_026710425.1 Gammaproteobacteria bacterium | reverse complement strand
GCTCACCCGACTGAACTTCCTGACTGAACCACTGAATGGCTTGGTCGCTGATTGTGCGTAGCCCGATCTTCATGCCGGGCATTAGACATCAAGTAGAACCCGATGTCAAGTGTGTCCATCCGATAGATCTGTATTGCTACTTTTCAAGTCCGAATGTAATTTGGATCAGTTCGGAACTATAAATCTTCTTGAATATCGAATCAGCTTACTGATACCGGGTCGGATCTGCTACCCCGGCCTGTTTAAAGCCCTTTTTACGTAACCGGCAACTGTCACAGACTCCACAGGCTCTGCCCTGATCATCTGCCTGATAACAGGATACCGTCATTCTGTAGTCCACCCCCAAGCGTATACCTGTTTTGATAATCTCAGCCTTGCTCAGATCAATTAATGGAGTCTCTAATGCGATATGTCCCCCTTCCACGCCTTTTTTGGTCGCCAGATTCATCATGGTGCTAAAAGCATCAATAAACTCCGGACGACAGTCAGGATATCCGGAATAGTCCAGAGAGTTCACTCCAATAAATATTGCATCAGCATCCAAAACTTCGGCCCAGGCCAATCCAAGGGAAAGAAATACTGTGTTCCTCGCAGGGACATAAGTGACCGGAATACCGTTTACCTCGGTCTCGGGCACATCAATAGTCCGATCGGTAAGGGCCGATCCTCCAAAGCTGTCCAGATTTAGGTCAAGGACTTTGTGCTCTTTCACACCTGCGGCAGAGACCACTCGCTTTGCAGCCAGCAGTTCACTCGCTGAGCGTTGTCCATAATTGAAACTCAGTGCATGGCAGATATAGCCACTCTCTGCCGCTATAGCCAAACAGGTTGCGGAATCCAGTCCGCCAGAAACCAGCACAATGGCCTTTCCAATCATGCACTCACCAGGTCAGTTATTGCTTGAAATACTACACATCATTGACTCCAAGACCTATGCATGCCCAGAATGTGCATCATCTCCCAGGCTGATCTCCCCATAACAGCTTATGCAGTTGCACTTGCATGCGTACCGGCAGACGGTCCCGCAAAATCCAGTCAGCCAGCTTTGCGGCTTCCAACTGCTCATGAGATGGAGAAAAAAGAACCTCGCCTGCTTTCTTTGACAATTCAAATTCCTCAAGCCTGGCTCTGGCCCAGTCATAGTCGCCACGATCACAAATCACGAACTTCACCTGATCCTTTTTCCGCAACAATTCAATATTCTCATACCTGTTTTTGTCCTGCTCCATTGAGTTAGGTGTCTTCAGATCCATCACCACCGATACGCGCTCATCCACCTCACCTATACCTAGGGCACCACTGGTTTCCAGGGACACCTCAAACCCTCTGTTGCATAACAGCCTGAGCAATGACAAGCACTCCGACTGGGCAAGTGGTTCACCGCCTGTAACCGTCACATAGCGGCAAGAGTAAGTTGCCACCTGCTTTACAATGGACTCCAGCGACATGCTAATGCCCCCATTGAAGGCATACTCAGTGTCGCAATACTGACAACGCAACGGACAGCCAGTCAGACGGACAAACACCGTAGGTAGTCCCACCGTACGAGCCTCGCCTTGCAGCGAGTGGAAGATTTCTGTGATGCGCAGACTCGAACTGGTCATGACAATCAGCTGGCAGGCTGCACTGGTTCGGACTGTAAATAATCAGGTTGTGTAGACTTAATTGAGATTGAGAAGACGCGTGTCGGCAAGGTTGGCAACACCTGTGTTTGGGAAACGTCCCTTGATTAGGTTCAGTAGTTGTCGTGCTTGGGCCACATTACCCAATCCCTGATAGGCCAAAGCCAGACCATACATAGCATCCGGTACCTTGACCGCATCGGGGTACTGGTCGAGAATAATCTCATAAGCATTTCGTGCTTCCTCGAAGCGGTCCAGGTAAAGAAAAGCCTGGCCTTTCCAGTAATGGACATTGGTCACAAAACGCCCTTCCGGATAAATGCTCAGGTATTGGTCAAACTCGGCAATGGAACGTGCGAAATTGCTGTTAATGACCGAATTATAAGCCATCTGGTAAAGCTGCTGCTCACTCAACACAGCTGGTTGCAGGGTGCCGCGGCTGGAAAGTGTTCGACTGTTTCCAGTCGAAATCGATGCCGCATTCGTGGCGGAATCCATAGGCACTGTTGGATCAGCATTATCAGACCGCTCAGTGGCAGTACCGATTTCAGTTGTGTCTGCTAACGCTGGATTTGCAGTGGAAACATCATTGGGTGTTGTATCAAGAGTATTGACATCTGCCGAGCTACCAGCTGTATCCAGAAAAGATGCTGCCCCCCCAGCTGTTTGATCAAGGCCAGCAGGCAGTCTGTCATCTGACTCTGGTGTTGTCGGCGACTCGGGCATGGTAATTATGCCTGTTGCCGCAGTCTGCGCTTGAGAGTCTACGAGAGAGGATGGATTTGATAGGGCCATACTCTGCGCTTGGCTTTCAAGCGAGCGCAAGCGCTCATCAATATCAGTGTAACGATTCAAAGAGTCACGCTGAAGCTTGCGTATCTCAAACCCCTGTTCCTCTACCATGCCCCGCAGAGCCTGAACCTCATTTTGCAATTGACGATTCTGATCAAGCAGCAACTGCAAAGCATCGTTATTGGCTTTAGGTGCTGCGGTTTCCGGCTGACCAGGAAACAGCGGGTTGGATTCGACCACATTACTGGGTCTCTGTGCTGCTGCAAGCGTACTCAGTAATAGCAGTGCCACCGCTAACACCGGAGGAACAGAAAAATGGGTTGCCTGGTTAGCAACTATTTTGCCAAGCAGAGAACTGAAGAAACCGATAGCGTTCATCTTTTATGCCAAAGTAAGTCCAATCATCCAATATTTGTGCATGAGTTATCAGGGCTGTATCAATAGCAGTACTTCAGCGTTGCATTTATTTCAAATTGCCAAAAGCATGTACTACAGATATCTATTTTTAACTTCCAAAAACCTCAACCCTGAATACTTCGAGCGAGTCTGAAGAAATAATATCTCAAGCCTAACCTTTCTATGGATATCGGCCAGCGATAATAAAATCCCATCATCTGCGGCTAGTTGAAAAACGGCGACCAAGAAGGCTCTCGAACATCTCCCCTTACTGATGGTAAGCGGAACTTCACACCGCCGTCAATGGAGACCGCATCCAGAACCCCGCGCCCATCAAACTTGGTAGCATACATAATCATGCTCCCGTTAGGGGCAACACTTGGAGATTCATCTAAAGAAGTATTGGTGAGGGTGATAACCCGCAAAGTTTCCACATTATAAATGGCAATCTGGTAATTCGGGTCGCGCCGGGTCTCACGGCGCACATGCACCAGATTAACTCCATCCGGCAAAAATTGCCCCTTCATGCACTGATAACAATCGAAGGTGAGTCTTTCCACATAACTGTCTGTGGCACCGAGCTCCATCTGGTATATCTGCGGCTGTCCGGTACGGTCAGACATAAAAACCAGCGATCGACCATCCACAGTCCAGCTAGGCTCGGTATCAATGGAAGGATGATTGGTCACTCGGATCAGTTCGTTTGATACCAGATCCTGAACATAAATTTCGGGATTGCCATCCTTGGACAGCACCATGGCCAGCTTGTTGCCATCGGGAGAAAATACCGGTGAGCTGTTGATATTAGGGTAATTGGTGATCTGACGACGCTGACCAGTCGCAATATTCTGTATATAAATTCTGGGCAGAGTCGTTTCAAAGGAGACATAGGCAATATCTTGACCATCAGGAGACCAAGCGGGTGACATAATCGGCTGACGGGATTCCAGCAAAATCTGTGCACGCTGACCATCATAGTCGGCTTTCTCCAGTCGATATTCCGTGCCAGCGGTGACGGATTCTTCAGAGACAATATAAAGTATTTGTGTGGTAAAGGCACCGCGGGTACCGGTAACCAATTCAAAGACCACATTACTGATTTCATGACCAATATCGCGCAGTTGCGTCACACTGCCAGTGAGTACTTCCCCGGCCAGCTTCATCTCGCGGTTGATATCAAAAAACTCATACTGAACCTGCACCAACTGACTGCCCGCTGCACGACTGATCTTGCCTACCAGGAGGTAATCCTGGGCGAGCGTGCGCCAGTCCCGAAAGAATACCTCGCTCTCTTCATTGGGAAGACTTAGCATGTTACTTCTTGCCAGCGAGCGAAACTCTCCAACCTGTTCCAGATCATTAATCACAATCTGCGCCACATCTTCACTGAGCACTCCATTGCCCTCCCAGTCGAAGGGCACGACTGCAATGGGAACGGGATTGTCGACACCCTGAGTAATCTGGATGCTGAGCTCGGCACGGGCCAAACCGGAAAGCCAGCAAGATACTGCAACAGCAGCCATGAAAATCTGAAAACTATTCACAACTCTTGATCGGTAATTCATCTGGGCATTCACCTCAATTCAACAAGTCGTCAGGTTCGAAAATCAGGGAAAGCGAGCGGAAGTTGGCGTTGAATAACTTGATGGGCAGACTCTGTAACTCCGAGAAAGGAGCCGCTTTATAGACTGCATTCTCAGCTGAGCGGTCAAAGGCAAGGTCACCACTGGAAGAGGTAATCGACACATCCAATAATTCACCCGTTGGCAACATCTGAATTTGTAAAACTGTACGCATGCCATTGCGAGCACTAGGTGGTCTTGACCAATTTTCCTGCACCACCTGCTGAATTAGGCCCGTTGCACTTTGCACCAGTTCAAACTCATTACGAGCAGCTTCTAACGCAGTAGCCTCGGCAGCCTCTCTCTGCTGCCGTTGCAATTCCTCTCTGCGCAAACGTTCCAGCTCGTTTTGTTCTGCCTGACGACGTTGCACCTCTTGCTCCTCCCGGAGACGCTCCTCATTGCGTTGCTGCTGCTCGGCCTTTTGCCTTTCCAGCTGTTCCCGTTCTCGCAGTGCCGCCTGGCGTTGTTCCTCTTCCCTTCGCTGACGATCTGCCTCCTGCTGTTGCCGCTCGGCATCAGCCTGACGCTGTCGTTCCTGTGCAGCCTCTCTCTCTCGTTCTTGTTCCAATCGCTGCCTTTGCAGATTTTGTCGGTTAACCACCTGGGGATTCTCATCAATAAAGAGGGCCTTGATAATGGTTGGCTGCACCAGCTCTGTGCTGTCAGCTTTGGCGGCACCTTGCAGCAGGAAAATGACAGACACCAACAATACATGGAAGCCGAGTGCCACCACTACGGACAGTGGATAACCGTTGAATATGATGAGATTGTTTATCATGTTAGCTGACAATGATGAATTTCCATCTTGTTCGACACATCTCAGTCTGCATCATACAGAGTTACGCCCGCTTGCAGCCTGGAGTCTCTCCAGCAGGATATAGCAGTCATTAGTTGATTACCCATAACACTGTACCTTCAAAGACTTTCCAGAGGAGTGGTGATGAAATTCGGATTAGTTACACCAGCCTGATTGAGGGTGGTAATCAAAGTTATCATGCTGCCCCAGTCCGCAGTGGTGTCTCCTTCCAGTAATACCTGAATATCAGGGTTGGCATTCATAATACGACTGACATTGTCCCCAATAGTCTCCAGTGTAACCGACTGCCGATCCTCACCAGTGGCACCAAGACTCAAAAAATATTCACCCTCAGCGGTAATGGTAACTACTAGAGTCTCCAGATTCTCATCTATATCCAGCGGTTCGTTGTTAGCCTGAGGCAAATCGACATCAATACCCTGATTCAACATCGGAGCAGTCAGCATGAAAACCACCAATAACACCAGCATGATATCAATCAGAGGCACCACATTAATGTTGCTCATCTGCTTGCGCTTTTTTCGGATTATCGTTTCCATGGCAACTTTCGACTTTCAGTTCCCATCAGGTACTGTGTATCTGCCGATGCAGGATACTGGAGAACTCATCCGAAAAGGTGATATAGCTGCTGGTCACATGATCCAATGTGGCTGAATAGCGGTTATAGGCTACCACAGCTGGAATGGCAGCAAACAAGCCAATGGCTGTAGCCAGCAGGGCCTCGGCAATCCCCGGTGCCAGAACCAAGATGGAGGCTTGGGCCTGGCTAGCGATAGCCAGAAATGTGTTCATGATACCGATTACAGTTCCAAACAGTCCTATATAAACCGATACCGAACCAATGGTAGCTAGTATGGGCAGATGCTTCTCCAGCTTTTCCTCCTCCCGGGAATAGGCTACTCGCATGGCGCGTTGTGCCCCTTCCATAACAGCTTCCTTGTCTACTGCCTGCTTACGCAACCGCATGAACTCCTTGAATCCGGCACGAAAGATATTTTCCATTCCCACCACAGGAACTTCTTCCTCCAGCATTTGGTTGCCTTGCTTGTACAACTGACCCAGATCAATACCCGACCAGAAGCGTTGCTCAAAACTGAATACTCCTTTCCTGGCCGCAGACAACACTAGCCAGCGTTGTACAATAATGACCCAGGAAAGTACCGAGGTAATAAGCAAAATCAGGAACACCAGTTGAACTACCGGACTGGCATTCAGCATCAACTCAATCGGATTAAAACCTTCATTCACAACATGCTTTCCTCAAAATAAATCCTCTGATCTGAAAGAGCCGCGCCGCAGGAAACTTCAGCCAGTGTCATGATGCTCTTAATCAGTGCACATCAGGCAATATATCGGCCAAATACCAGATAAGTTTTACCAGTCCCGATTGAAACAGAGAATTCCAACACTACAGCGATCAATTAAGCCAACAAGCTGAAAAATTAGAGCATCATTATGGCAATAGGCAGAGAAGCCCACAGAAAGTGCAGTGATTGACCAAGTTGAAGCAGCTAGCGGTGACTTAATGAAAAGTGTAGTGTGATGCTCTGAAAATTGCCTGTAATAGCCAGGGTGGTAAACAGCTTAGCCGCAGGTTGCCAGCGAATGCATTGACTGAGATCACTTCCTTGCATAGGGATTACATGAACGGAAATCTGCCGTCACAAATTTCTGCACCACCATTACTGATAATTAGCTCTGCTCCTCTTCATCATGGAACAGATCCATTACTTTAGCCGACGGCTTCAAACCGAGATGGCGGTAAGCATATTGGGTCACCGCTCGACCACGAGGTGTGCGCATGATAAATCCCTTTTGGATTAGGTAAGGCTCAATCACATCCTCCAGAGTATCACGCTCCTCGCTCAGTGCTGCTGCCAAGCTGTCGATGCCTACCGGTCCACCCTCAAACTTTTCCATCATTGTCAGCAACAGTCTTCGATCCATCTGATCAAAACCCATGGCATCAATACCAAGCATATCCAGTGCTTGAGTTGCAGCCTCCTTGCTAACGCGACTATCCATCTTTACTTCGGCAAAATCACGTACCCGCCTCAATAGCCGGTTGGCAATACGTGGCGTGCCTCTTGAGCGTCTGGCGATTTCAGCGGCTCCTTCGGCATCAATCTCTAGATTAAGGATTCCTGCTGAGCGAAGCACAATGCGGCATAGTTCCTCCGCAGTATAAAACTCCAGCCGCTGGATAATACCAAAGCGATCACGCAGAGGAGAGGTCAATAGTCCAGCCCTGGTAGTGGCACCCACCAAGGTGAACGGTGGCAGGTCCAGCTTAATGGATCGTGCCGCTGGCCCTTCCCCTATCATGATATCCAGTTGGTAATCCTCCATAGCCGGGTAAAGAATTTCTTCAATGGCCGGACTCAGGCGATGAATTTCATCAATAAATAGTACATCCCCTTTTTCAAGGTTGGTCAAAATGGCTGCCAGATCCCCAGCTTTTTCCAATACCGGGCCCGAAGTGGTTCGTATGTCCACCTCCATCTCATGTGCCACAATATTGGCCAGCGTAGTCTTACCCAACCCGGGGGGACCAAACACTAGGGTATGATCCAACGGTTCCTGTCGGCCACGGGCTGCTCCAACAAAAATCTCCATCTGCTGCTTGACATGTTCCTGGCCAATATAATCAGCCAGCCGAAGCGGACGAATAGCATTGTCCTGCGGCATTTCAGTCGGCTCGGGTGCGGCTGAAACCAGTCGATCCTCGGACATAACCACTCCGTCAAATTCGATAGCCGCTCGTAGCAAAGCATGTCTGTAACAAGTTTCTTTTCATCGGCTTAAGTCCTCTCCCATTAGCTGAGGTTCGGCCTTGCTTGAAAGCGGTGTATAGGGTATCGCTAATGCCGCCAAAAACATTCATTAAAGGCACCAGCTGACACAAACCTACACATACTCCCACCAGTCTCAATTTATGAAGAGACTAACCCGAAATTACACCACCATTTTCAAGCGTGCCCAGATTTGGATTTTCTCCAGATACTCCAGAATGCTCTCATTAAGTCAGTTTTGGCGGGTTAAAGCATGCTTTTGAGACTAAGGCGAATCAGAGTTTCACTGTCGGTAACATCTGGATGCTGTTTCATAACCGTGGCCACAACTCGTATTGCCTGCTGGGACTTGTAACCTAAAGCCATCAAAGCCGTCTCTGCTTCCCTTCCAAGATCTGAAGGAAGGGTGCCCTCCGCAGAAACCTGTGATGAACCTGGTTCAATCTGGTCCCAATCCTTGAGACAGTCGCGCATCTCCACAATCAAGCGCTCAGCGGTTTTCTTGCCAACACCCGGCATGTTGACCATGGCGGAGACATCATTACCCCGCACTGACCTCACAAATTCATTGGTTTCCATACCAGAGAGAATAGCTAATGCCAGTTTGGGACCAACACCACTGACCCGAATCAGAAACCGGAACAAAGTTCTGTCCTTTTCCTTAAAAAACCCGTACAGCTGCTGGGCATCTTCACGCACCACAAAATGAGTGTGCAGCTGCAATTCATTGCCAACCTCTGGCAACTGGTAGGCGGTGGTCATGGGCACCTGCACTTCATAGGTGAGACCACCTACTTCCAGCAAAATGCCAGGAAGCTTTTTCTCAACAAGTTTGCCTCGAATTCGGCTGATCAAAACTGTCTGCCTACCTTGATATTGTTTATCGAAGTCTTTTGCGACCGAAAGATTTAGCACCAGCCATCTTCACCAGACTGGCCTGAGTGTTGGCATGGCAAATGGCGACTGCCAGTCCGTCTGCCGCATCATTCGCTATGGTCACGTTAATTCTGAGCAGAGCCTTGACCATATGCTGAACCTGACTTTTCTCGGCGGCCCCTGCTCCTACAACGGCTTGTTTGACCGCTCTTGCCGAATACTCGCTCACCGGCAAGTCATAACAGAGACAGGCACTCATAGCTGCGCCGCGGGCTTGGCCAAGTTTTAGGGCCGATGCTGCATTACGTCCCATGAATACTTCCTCAATCGCTGATTGTTGCGGTTGATGCTGTCTTATGACCAGACTCAGCCCCTCAAAAATTCGTTTAAGCCTCTCGGGCAATTCTCCATTTCCTGTTTGGATACAACCACTGTCAACATAGGATAGTTTGTTACCCTGTGCCTCAATCAGTCCATAACCTGTGGCCCGCGAACCGGGATCTATACCAAGCACAAGCATCTGCGACTAACCCCATGTTATCGGCAGCGGACTACACAAGTGGACTCTTTATTGGTGAGGCAAAAAGTTGGAGATTGCATTAAAACTTGAGGGTTGAAAGGCTATGGAGGCAGGGTCCAAGGCAAGACTTTGGCCTGTCTCTCCGCCAAACCGCTCAACCAACAACCATGGCCGGTAGACATTTGTTATCAACACCAAGCCCCGACTAAACCCAATTTTTCCGCAACCTCTGGTCAATTTTTCACCGGTTACAAACTCACTACCCCGCCATTCAGCCTGAGTGCAGCCTTTCATACCACACTACAGAAGTCGGGCAATCTCATCAGAGATGGCGGCATTAGAATAGACATTTTGTACATCCTCAAGATCTTCCAGATGTTCGACGAGCGTCAGCAAATTCCTCGCTGTGCCCAAATCCAACTCCACCTCTGTAGCGGCCAACATTGTCATCTCTGCCCTCTCCGAATCCAGGCCTGAAGCCTTCAAAGCGTCTTGGGTGGCACCAAAGGTCTCAAGCGTTGTCATCACCTCGAAACTGCCATCCTCGTTGCTGACCACATCATCTGCACCTGCTTCCAGTGCCACCTCAATCAGAGCCTCCTCTTCAGTCTCTGCCGTAAACGAAATTACGCCTGTACGCCGAAACAGATAGGCAACAGACCCACTGGTACCGAGGCTACCACCATACTTATTGAAGCCATGACGAACCTCAGCCACGGTTCGGTTCCTATTGTCGGTGAGGGCTTCAAGCAACAAGGCTACCCCACCAGGTCCATATCCTTCGTACACCAGTTCCTCAAGGTTTTCACTCTCTGCCGTCCCAGCACCACGAGCAATGGCCCGTTCTATGGTATCCCGGGTCATGTTGGCACCAAGAGCCTTATCCACAACCGCACGCAACCGCGGATTGTCTGTGGGATTTCCGCCACCCATGCGGGCCGCAATGGTCAATTCACGGATTAGTTTGGTAAATATCTTGCCGCGCTTGGCATCCTGACCAGCCTTACGATGCTTGATATTGGCCCATTTGCTGTGACCAGCCATGATTAGTTTGCCTGAGCCTGGCTGGTTTTTTCTCGTAGTCGGATATTGAGTTCGCGCAGCTGTGAATTTGAAACAGTTCCGGGCGCATCGGTAAGTAAACAGGCAGCCGTCTGAGTCTTGGGGAAGGCAATGACATCTCGGATCGAATGAGCATTGGTCAGCAACATAATCAGTCGATCAAATCCGAAGGCTATACCGCCATGGGGGGGACAGCCATAGCTGAGAGCCTCCAGTAGAAAACCAAACTTTTCCTGGGCCTCTTCCTCTCCGATACCCAGCACCTCAAACACAGCCTGCTGCATGGCTGACTGGTTGATACGCACCGATCCGCCGCCGAGCTCAGTACCATTCAGGACCATGTCATAAGCCCTGGACAATGCCATGGTAGGGTTGCTCCTGAGAGTCTCAATATCACAGGCGGGGGCCGTAAAGGGATGGTGTAATGCGGTAAGATCACCATCAGCACCCTGTTCGAACATGGGAAAATCCACCACCCAAAGCGGTGCCCATTTTTCGTTCACCAGATCCAAATCAGCAGCCACTTTCAGACGCAAGGCCCCCAGAGCCTCATTGACCACTTTTGTCTTATCCGCTCCAAAAAACAAGATATCTCCAGTCTGTGCACCCAGTTGGCTAATCATGGCGGTAGTGGTCTGCTCACCAATAAACTTGATGATCGGGGACTGGAGGCCTGCAAAACCAGTACCCAGATCGTTGACCTTGATCCAAGCAAGCCCTTTGGCACCGTAAATACCAACAAACTCGGTATACTCATCAATGAGCTTGCGACTCAAGGAGACACCGCCAGGAACCCGCAATGCTGCCACCCGCGAATCGGGATCGTTGGCAGGCCCGCTAAACACCTTGAACTCTACATCCTTCATCAGTGGGGCAATATCCACCAACTCCAGATCAATACGCAAGTCTGGCTTGTCCGTACCAAACCGCTGCATCGCCTCGGCATGGGTCAGTCTGGAAAACTCACCCAGTTCCAACTCCATATGAACCTTAAAGACATGTCGGATCAAGGCTTCCATCACGAACATGATTTCTTCCTCGTTCATAAAGGAAGTTTCTACATCAATTTGGGTAAATTCGGGCTGGCGATCAGCGCGCAAGTCCTCATCACGAAAGCACTTGGCAATCTGATAGTAACGATCCATTCCTGAGGCCATAAGCACCTGCTTGAACAGTTGTGGCGATTGCGGCAGGGCGAAAAACTGACCTGGATGGGTTCGGCTTGGTACCAGATAGTCACGGGCCCCTTCCGGGGTGGCTCTGGTCAGTAATGGAGTTTCTACATCCACAAAACCTTCCTTATCCAGGAAGATTCGTATGGTATTGGCAACCTTACTGCGCAATCGCAAGCGGGCCTGCATCTCTGGGCGGCGCAGGTCAAGGTAGCGGTAATGAAGTCGCACCTCCTCCCCAACCTCCGCATATTCATCCAACTGCATGGGCGGTGTATTGGCTGTATTGAGAATGATCAGATCCTGTCCCAACACCTCGACCTTGCCAGTGCTCATATCTTCATTGGCGGTACCCTCCGGACGCAGCCGCACCCTCCCCCTGATCTCCAGCACAAACTCGCTGCGCACACTCTCTGCAATGGCAAAACTTTTCTGGGTATCGGGGTCAAATACCACTTGGGCAAGGCCTTCCCGGTCCCGGACATCCAGAAAGATTACCCCCCCATGGTCCCGGCGACGGTGCACCCAACCCTGGAGGGTGACTTCCTCACCAACATGGGATTCATTGAGTTCACCGCAATAATAGCTGCGCATATTTTTTGCCCTTCCTGGCTGCTGCTTGCCTTGCCAACTTTTGCCATCACACTGGTGGCTTATGCTGGTTTATTTCCACTTTTGCCTGGTGATTTGGAGTCTGAAGTGGACTCGCTTTTACCCTTGGAGTTCAACGTTTTTTCGCCTCTGCTCTTGTCTGCGGTTGATGGCTTATCACCACCTTTTTCGACTGAGCCCATTCCGCTCTCGCCACTTTTCTGCTGAGTATTTTCACTGGCTTGCTTGCTGTCCGTGCCCTGCTGCTCTGACTCCGAACCAGTATCTGCCTTTTCAGAATCCGATTCCGCCAAGTGTTTCTTGCCGTCCTGTTTAAAGTCAGTCTCATACCAGCCTGAACCTTTGAGGCGAAAACTGGCCGCTGACACCAGTTTTTGCAAACTGGAATTATGGCAACTGGGACAGTCGACTAGAGGGCCATCGCTTATTTTTTGCAAAGCTTCCAGCTCATGACCACATAGCTGGCATTGATATTCGTAAATCGGCATTAAAGGTACTTACTCCGAAAATGACACCGGACAACCCGAGGCAGAGTATCCCGGCAAATCAAATATCGTATTATACCCCAAAAACTATTCGGTTGGTGACTGAGATTCCGGCACCATATGCTACCCATCACTGGCAGTGAAGGGCCGATCTGTTGCGAGAATTGCCCGCTTTTGAGTGACTGATTTGTGGTTGCCACAAATTAACGCCCATCAGCTTCATGCCATAAAGCGTTCAATTGCAGGCATACCAGTATTTATTGATAGCGCAATGACCCGATTCTTCAGGTAAAGCCAGGACTAGCCAGCTTGAGGCTGCCGGTTTTGCGTCTCTGATTTCATCGTTATCATTCACAACACAACCTGATCAGACCAAATTCCCAGTTTATGCCTCAAAAGTCAGATTATTCCAGGCTCGACTATTACTTCTTTGTATCGGATTCAGTCTTGAACAATCCAGCAATGGCACAGAAAGACAGTTCATAGCTCTACTGGCAGGTCATCGGCCCAGTTTTGCACAGACCCCAATTTTTTATAGAACCTACTTTTCTATTTAGAGGCGACAGTCTCTGCATTAATTCTCCAATCCGATTCGACCATCCAAAAGTAACCACATCTTGCCCCAAGCCTGGCTTACCCCGAACTTGAATAGCTCTTCGGTATCTGATTTTTGCAATCAGGTTTACTGCTCCCATAATAATATCCGGCACTCAGTGGCAATCCCTCACTAAATCTACAGATTAACGATTTTTTTGCATGAATTGCTTGCTTGCTTTTTTGTTATGCTTTATAAATGCACTTCCTGTTTTTCAGACTGGAACCTTGCAAAACTGATATTGTCGGTCACATGGCTTTTGCTGACAGACAGGATGGTGGTTTCCCTTTACCGGAATCTGGCAGTGCATTAGCAACCGGATATTACTTAACACCAGTTGGAGCAGAGCATCAGCTGAACTCGGAAACGAAAAGATTTACACTCCCCTGCAATTGATACTCCTGATGTTTCGGGTCTGATCAGCGTACTGGAGTTGGTTGTTTCCTTTCTTCTGCCCTGTTCAAGTATAGGCGAAACTAAATCTAACCGAGTATTTGCTCATCATTGAAGAGCAGATATAACACACATATCTATCGCAGAATCACTCATGCGAGCAGAACGAAAGAGGCTAGGGAAAAGTTATGGCTGCAAAAAAAAGAACCACCGCCACTAAAAGCAAGACTAGCAAGAAAAAGGCTACAAAACCAAGCAGGAGAAAGCCAGCTATTCAGAAAAAATTCAACAAGACCGAGATCCTCACTGAGATCGCCCGCAACACTGAACTCAGCAATAAGGAGGTGGCTTCTGTGCTTGATGAGCTGGCTGTGGTTATCGAGCGCCACATCAAGAAACGCAGCGTGGGGGAATTTACCCTGCCCGGGCTGCTAAAAATCAAGTCGGTAGTACGACCGGCTCGACGAGCACGCAAAGGGGTTCCCAATCCTTTCCGTCCAGGCGAGACAATGGACATCGCACGAAAACCGGCCAGTACTCGGGTCAAGATTCAGCCGCTCAAAAAGCTCAAGGAATTTGCCCTGTAGTCAAGCAACTGTTAAGTCTGGGACAGCCTGGTGCACATTACTGGTACATCTACCGCTGGTTAGTGTAATTTTCATTGGGCTGACAGGACTTCGAAGGAAGTGACCGGAGCCCTTGCAAACCTCAGGCTTTTCGAAATCATACTGTTTGAGCGAGTCCCAGAATTGCTCAGTATGGTCTGAATAACGAAAGGCAGCCTCTGGCTGCCTTTTTTGTAATATGTCCTGGTCAACAGGCTTTGCAAAGACAGAGAAATCCGCAGTGCATACGAGCAAATATCTTCTGGCTACTCTCAAGGAAAGCCCTGCTGATGCAGAGGTCATTAGTCATCAACTGATGCTGCGGGCTGGCCTGATCCGTAAACTTGCCAGTGGACTGTACACTTGGCTGCCCTTAGGCAATCGGGTGTTGCAAAAAGTAGCAATGATTGTGCGCGAGGAGATGGATCGCTCTGGTGCCCTTGAGGTATCGATGCCTGTTGTGCAGAACGCTGAGTTATGGCAAGAATCAGGACGCTGGCAGGATATGGGGCCGGAACTACTACGATTTGTAGACCGGCACCAACGGAATTTTTGCTTGGGTCCCACGCATGAAGAGGTGATCACGGATATCGTTCGCAATGAGATTGCAAGCTACAAACAGCTGCCAGCCAATCTCTACCAGATACAAACCAAGTTCCGAGATGAACGACGTCCTCGGTTTGGCGTGATGCGCTCTCGGGAATTCATCATGAAAGATGCCTATTCCTTGCATGTAGATCAAGATTGTTTGCAGCAAACCTACGAACTAATGCATAGGACCTATTGCGCTATTTTTGATCGTCTAGGGCTCGACTACCGCCCGGTTCTCGCAGATTCAGGCAACATCGGCGGCAGCACGTCCCATGAGTTTCATGTGCTGGCTGATTCCGGCGAAGACGAGATCGTGTTCTGTGATGGCAGTGATTATGCGGCCAATATTGATCTGGCCAAAGGCAGTCCGGCATACACACCCAAACCAACAAATCCACTTCGGGTGCAGCAAGTTGACACCAGGGAGGCCCATAGCGTTGAGGAGGTCGCTGAACAACTGGGGATCAAGACAGCTCAGGTAGTCAAGACACTGGTGGTTTGCGGAGCAGATCAAGATGGGCAGAAAACTGATGAACTAGTAGCCCTGCTATTGCGCGGAGACCAAACACTGAGTTCGATCAAGGCTGAAAAGCTTACGGGTATATTCAGCCCTCTGCAGTTTGCTGATGACAGTGCAATTGTGTCAGCCTTTGGCAGCCCACCAGGCTGCATCGGACCCGGCAAGGACAATATTCGTTGCATTGCCGATCATTCGGTGACGGAGCTAATAAATTTTGTCTGCGGAGCCAATGTTGATGGTCAGCATCTATTTAATGCCAACTGGGGCCGAGATTGCCAGTACGATGAGGTGGCGGACCTCAGAAAGGTACAGCAGGGCGACCTCAGCCCGGACGGAAAAGGTAAATTGGCCATTAAGCGTGGTATTGAGGTAGGACATATTTTTCAATTGGGTGACAAGTACAGCAAGGCGATGAAAGCCACCGTTCTGGATGAAAAGGGCAAGGCGGTAGTAATGACCATGGGCTGCTACGGTATTGGTATTACTCGAGTTGTAGCTGCCTGCATCGAGCAGAATCATGATGATCGCGGCATCATCTGGCCGGATAACATTGCCCCTTTTCATCTGGTCATCGTTCCGCTGGATGCTCATAAATCAGCGCAGGTAGTGGAATATTCACAATGGCTGTATGCCGAAACACAAGCTATGGGCATGGAGGTAATGCTAGATGATCGGGATAAAAAAACCAGCCCTGGAGTGAAGTTTGCCGAAAGTGAGCTCATCGGTTTCCCGCACCGGATCGTGATTTCAGCACGGAGCCTAGCCGATGACTCGGTGGAATATACATGGCGCCGCAGCGGCGAAAAACAGACCATCAGCACTGGGGGAATCCTGAATTTTCTCAAGAACCAATGGCCCGGATCGCAATAATATAGGATGTTCTGAGCTCAATTGCGATCCAGCGGCAATGACATAACCTTATATTTAAAGGTTCAGGATTTCAGTTATTATGCAACACTAAGATTGCTTTGCATGTTAGCCAGAATCAGAGTGTCAATCAAGAATATCAATATAAATGAACGCTAAGCATTCGATATATCAAAGATAAATGAGAAGGATTTATGTCGGAGCAGAAAGATAGTGATTTCAACTCTGGAGAGATAACTAATCGTGGGGACATTGATGAGTTGGAATTTGAAAAATTAAACTCAGAGGATGAAGATTCTGAAAGTTCCCCACCTGATTATGAAATTACAACATACCCCGCTGATTTTACTCTAGAGGTATTGAATCAAAAATGGATACAGCAGGAAATTGTCATTCCAGAATTCCAGAGAGATTTTGTATGGACTCAGAATCAGTCGAGTAAACTTATTGAGTCATTTCTTCTGGGACTTCCTGTTCCTTCAGTATTTTTATATAACGAAACCGAGACAAATAAATATCTGGTAATTAATGGTCAGCAGAGATTAAAAAGTATATTCTCTTATTTCAAAGGTATATTCGGTGACTATAAGGAGAAGAATTTCAAGCTGACTGGATTGAATGAAAACAGCAGCTACTTTAATAAAACATTTGATAATCTTGATGAAAAACATAAACTAAAGTTCAAAAATTCCATACTGCGAGCCTTCATTATACAGCAATTAAACCCTGATGATGATACCAGCAAGTTTCACATCTATGAAAGATTGAATACAGGTGGAACACATCTTGCCAATCAGGAAATTCGGAATTGTATATACCATGGCCACCTTATAAATGAATTAAGAAATATGAACGAAAATGGAAATTGGAGAAAGATTCTCGGAAAAAATGCCCCAGACAAGAGGGCCAAGGATATTGAGCTACTCCTGAGATTCTTTGCTATGAGAGATATTTCAAAATACAGAAAGCCTTTAAAGGAATATCTCAATAACTTCATGAAAAATAATAGAGATGTTTCGACAGATATATTGCAAAGTATGAAATCTATTTTCGAGAAGACATGTGATGAGATACTGGACAAGCTAGGGGAAAAACCTTTTCATATCAGATCAGGATTGAACGCAGCAGTTTTTGATGCAGTTTTGACAGCTTTTTCAAATCATCTGGATAAAATTCCGCCTGATGCAAAAATCAGATTCAATGATTTGATTAGAAATAGTAAATTTGTAGGTTATACTAGCAGCGGAACTACAGGTGCTGAATCTATACGTGGTAGATTCGCTCTCACTAGTGAAATTATTTTTGATGAGAAAGCATAATGAATAATCATGCGTATTAATATAATTGATCAGTTTATTGAAAGTTGTAAGAATTATAAGTATTCAGGAGATGATATCTCAGATGAAAAATTGAAGGATATGTTAGTTAAATCACTTCTAATATTGATTTATGCAGAGTTTGAAAAGTGTTTCAATAAGCTTGTATTAGATCGTTGCCCGGGAATTACAGATATTTCTATACTTGAGTTCATCAAAAATAATTCAAGCATTAGAAGCCTAAAACTAAGCTCAATTAGAGGCTTTATTGGTCAATTTGGGGAGAAGCATAAAAACGAGTTTAATCGACTTATTGGTGAGAACAGTCCTTGTGCTTTAAATTTTGAAAGTTTGCGAAACAATCGTAATAGTGTTGCTCATGGGGATGGATCAAGCGCAACATTCTCGGAAGTTGTTCAATACTACCAAGATGCACATCTAGTACTTGACCACTTTAAAAAAGCTCTCTGGATGTAAGTTCATCTCGTGGATGCCTAGCGTTATATTAATGAGAGCTATAGAATCGCACCACCTCGGAAATCCTGTCTTGCTTAATAGCCTCTGTCAATATCCCACGCTTAATGAAATACAAATGTGAAGTACGGAAAGTTTTCACACAAAAATCGCATCTCCTATACTATGCTTAAATGACCCGCCAGCCAGCGTTAAATGCTAGGCATGGCCATCAGAACAAGCCTTTTTACTCTTGTATATTTCTCTCCTAAAATCTGCACTCTGAATAGAATGTCCAAAAATTCTGCATTACAAACAGGGAATATATAGATGACCAAATCAGCATCAATCTCACCAGAGCTCTCCAAATATGTGCTGGTACTTTACTACAGTCGGCATGGAGCAACCGAAAAAATGGCACAGATGATTGCCCATGGAGTGGAAAAAGTCGAGGGGGTGGAAGCCCGATTGCGTACCGTGCCAGCCGTCTCATCTAATACCCAGGCTACTGATCCTGCGGTTCCAGACAAAGGTGCTATTTATTGTACGGAGGAAGATCTAAGGCACTGCGCCGGACTTGTATTCGGCAGCCCAACTCGTTTCGGACAAATGGCCTCGCCATTGCGCTATTTCATTGACCAAACCAGCGGTCTGTGGACTGCTGGTGCTTTGATCGACAAACCCGTGGCCACCTTCACTTCCACTGCATCTCTTCACGGTGGTCAGGAATCGACTCTGCTGGGTATGGCATTGCCTTGGCTGCACCACGGGATGATTTATTGCGGCATTCCCTACTCAGAGGCTGGCCTGACAAAAACCCGGAGTGGTGGCACTCCCTATGGTGCTAGCCATGTCGCCGGATCAGACAATGCCAATCCAGTCAGTGAAGAGGAACGGGACCTGTGTGAATCGGTTGGCCAAAGAATAGGCGGATTGAGCCTGACCTTGCGAAGTAACTCCAACAAGTAATGAACCAAACCAGTCCCGGGCCATCAGTCTCGACGTCGACTCGTGTCGGCATTATCACCAGTTATTACGGGTTATTGCTGTATTTCGGAGCACTGAGTGTGGTTACCGTGGGATCCTTCGGCAACAGAAGTTTGTTGATCTGGCTGTTTCAGACAATCCCGTTGCTGCCCTTTGCCTGGGGAATAAATCGTGACCATCTACGTACATACTTCTGGCTGTCCATGATGGTTCTGCTCTACTTTATCGGGGGTGTACTGATCGCCTTTGATCCTTCACGGCACTGGTTTGGGCTGATTCAAATCCTACTATGCGTAGTCCTATTTATTTGCTTGAATCTTTATATACGGCAAGCGCAAAAGCAATAAGCAGGTCAGGCTACCACCCCATTACCTCCCGCACAAAGGGCACGGTTAACGCACGGCCCTTTTGCAAGGATTGATAATCCAAATCATCCATAACAGCCATCAACTTATGCGGACTACGGTCGGCGCGCCTGACTATATATTCCGCCACCGAATCCGACAGATCCAAGCCCCTGTTTGTAGCGCGCAGACACAGCAGGGATCGCTTGTCATCATCATTAAGTGGAAACAGCTTAAAGACTGCCCCGGACTGAAGGCGCGACCTCAAGTCGGCAAGGGTCAAAGACAATTGCTGGGGTGCCCTGTTGGCAGTTATCAACAACCGGGTATCTGTCTCCAGTAGCGAGTTATAAAGGCTGAATAATGCAGACTCCCAAGCATCGTGCCCGCCAATTGAATCCACATCATCAAGACAAACCAAAGACAGGCTTCCGATTCCCTCCAGCATTGCAGGATTGATTTTGGCTTTTTCCCGAAGCGGCAGATACATTACCGTATTGCCTTGCTGCGCCTGTCGGGAGCACAAGGCTTGCAATAGATGACTGCGTCCTGAAGCTGGTGGCCCCCATACATAGGTCAGATGGTTGGAAACATCCGGGTCTGATACAGCCTGCACACAGACTGCGTTGTCTGCACTAACATAAAAATTGTCAAAGTTTGCTTCGTCACGCAGCATTACACCCAGAGTCAGCTGGTCATTAATCGGCTTACTCACTGGCTAACGGGTCCAGCGGTAGTGCAACACCGCTCCATTACCGATTTGGGAACTTTGGATTGGTAGCAAGTCTCTATCCAGCGCAATCAACTCATGGAGCTGATCAGTATTACCCACCAAATCCAATTTCAGTTCCAGTTGCTCTCCATCAAGCACAGCCGGTAATACTGACTCCACAAGACCAAGATTTCCTAAATAGGAAAGTACTGCCGAATAGTCCTCCAGATTGCTCACGCCTTCCACTTTAAGACTTACGGTATCGGTCACAAGTGCTTTGGGGACAATGGCAAAATAACTGGCCAACCTGGCAGTAATACGCTCCAGCGGGACTTTCAGGTAGCCCTCAATTCCAGTATCAAAGCCATCAAATACTTCGCTGTTGCCACCAAATTGAAATTGCCACAGTCCGACGAGTTCGCCACTGGCGGTAAAATGAAGACGACCAGCCAATACACTGTCAGCATTGTAGCGCTCAGAGGCGCGGCGTATAGCAATCTCATTAAGACTCCAGACCAGATCCTCCGGGAGATTGCGCCGATCCTCAAAATCCAGTACCGGAAATATCACCGGGAGTCCCCGCTCCTTGGCGTAAGATTGTATGATGCTGATAATATCTGCATTACCGTCTGTGGATAATAGAGTACGGTTACCCTCGGCATCCTGTAAAGCCACCCACAATAACACGCTGGGCCGGTTACTGTCCCACACCGGAATGTTGGCATCGGCGAGTAACTGATCAATCAACCGGGCCGCAAAATCCACCTCTATGAAGCGCTGCTGAATCATTGAGGTCGCAGCTTCATTGTTGCTCTGGGCAACAGTGCCGGATTCAGGAAGTTTGATCATTTCGCTAGAATAGGCAATAGCTTCCACGTAGTTCTGGGCATCATTCAGTGCCTGTTGCACCTTTGGATGATCTAGCCATCGCCGCTCACCGGTAACCTTCAGAATCACTGCCATCAAAGCTTGACGAAATGCCAATTCTCGCTCCGAATCAGTCTCATTTGCCACGGCCACTCGATGACTATACAAACCAGTGACTTGCAGGGCAGCGGCTGGCATTGCAGCCATAAGCAGCAAACTGAGGCTCACATATCCAAGCAGGTATCGGCTTTGAAGTGGAATTTTCATGATAGGAAATAATACAATAATCGACTGTGCAAGTCTGTTTCACTTTTTGGACGTAGTTTCGCAACCGATGCCCTGTTTTGACTTTGGCTTGTGACTAATACTTTACTCCCCCCATCATTGTTCTCTCGTCATGCCACTCCATTTCTTTTCGTTAGCCCCCTTTCTCTGACCCATAAATTTACCTGTGACTCTGATCCCAGTCGCCCAATTTCACCCCGATTAGATGATCTACGGAGCATCTGCCCGATTGCAATTAACTGACGTAGTCTGCACTTCTTGCTAAACTGCAACATTCAATATACATAGGGAAAAGCATACATGGTTAGTGATGATAAATTAACGAACAAACACAATTCCATGACCTACCGTGATGCCGGGGTCAACATCACCGCTGGTAATGCACTGGTTCGTGCCATTAAATCGGTAACTGCTCGCACCCATCGCTCCGAAGTGTTGTCAGAACTGGGCGGGTTTGGCGCACTGTGTGAACTGCCTGAAGGTTTTCGACAGCCAGTACTCGTCTCGGCTACCGACGGTGTTGGCACCAAGCTCAAACTGGCTATGGCTATGCAGGAACATCACAATATCGGTATTGATCTGGTGGCAATGTGTGTAAATGATCTCATAGTCTGTGGAGCAGAACCCCTCTTCTTTTTGGATTACTATGCCACTGGCAGACTCAATGTAGAGACTGCCACTGCCGTGGTCAGCGGTATCGGCAAGGGCTGCGAAATGGCCGGTTGTGCTCTGATTGGAGGCGAAACCGCAGAAATGCCAGGCATGTACACCGATGAGGATTATGACCTGGCCGGATTTGCTGTAGGTGTGGTGGAAAAATCAGAAATCATTGAAGCATCCAGAGTTGTAGTGGGTGACTGCCTGATTGGTATTGACTCTACTGGCCCGCATGCCAATGGCTATTCTCTAATTCGAAATATTCTGGAGCGCAATAGAGTCAGCCTTGAGTCAGCTTTCGATGGCAGTACCCTTGGCGAGACTCTGCTCGCTCCAACCCAAATCTATGTCAAGGCTGTACAGGTTCTGGCTAAGAAGACGGAAATTCATGCTATTGCCCATATCACTGGTGGAGGCCTCATAGAAAACTTGCCACGTGTCTTGCCAGAGAATGCCTGTGCAAACATCAATCTCAACAGTTGGGTGTGGCCACCAATTTTTTCCTGGCTACAGGAGCAGGGAAAAATTGCAGAGTACGAAATGTACCGTACATTTAACTGCGGTATAGGACTAGTACTGTGTATCGAACCGGCTGAAGCTGATCTGGTTCTGGATACTCTGTCTCAACTCAGCCTTCCGGCTAGGGTCATTGGCAGCATCACCGAAAGAACAGACGATGGTGATGCCATCTATCTGGTCTAGTAAGAACCCAAAAAAGCAAATTCATATGGCATCAGAGCCTTGCAGAGTGGTGGTGCTGATTTCCGGAACCGGATCTAATCTGCTGGCATTGATTCGTGCAAGTAACCAGCCCGGCTGCGGGTTCAGTGTAAAGGCCGCCATCTCAAATAATCCGCAGGCTCCCGGACTCGACAGGGCCAATCAGGTCGGCATTGCCACGGCAGTGGTTAACCATAGGGGGTTTGAGACACGACAGGATTTTGAGCGGGTGCTGCAATCTACCGTTGATGCCTATGAACCCGATCTGGTTTTACTAGCCGGATTCATGCGTATTCTTGGAGCTGATTTTGTGTCACATTATCTAGGGCATATGCTCAATATCCACCCTTCTCTGCTGCCAAAATTCACTGGCCTCAACACGCATCAACGTGTTCTGGAGGCTGGCGAAAGGGAACATGGTGCCTCGGTTCATTTTGTGACCAGGGAACTGGATGGCGGACCTATCATCGCTCAGGACACAGTACCAGTTTTTGAAAATGATACGGCAGCTGTGTTGGCAGCACGGGTACTCGAAAGGGAACACAGACTCTATCCCATGGTGGTTACCTGGTTTGCAGCTGGACGTTTACAACTGCGGGATAACAGGGCTGTGCTGGACAACCAGGTACTACCTCCGGGTGGCATGCCAGTAGAATCAGTGTTAGAACTATGAGAGCTGAACAGTGACATTATGGCAACCCTTTCGGCGAAAGCATGAGTGGTCACTCATCCAAAGTCTGGCTAACCATAGCCCTAGTAAATCTGTTGGAACGAGATGTTAGTTCATTCGACAGCGATGCTTTTGTTGTGGTGAAACTTTCAACTCCCCTCAGACAGAATTTTCCTTGCCTTTATGTCATCTTCTTCCTGAAAATGACTGGCGGTATGTACGAAGTTATCCGGAAACATTTTCTTTAGCTCATAACTATACCCATCATCAATGATGATGAACCGGTTAATGTCAGGATGCCGGTCCAAGTATTCGCGAATCGCGTCTGCCCGTTTGAAACGTAGTTTTTCTACAGTAGTTGTTTTGTCATATATGTAGCAATCAAGCCCATGGAGATGGAAATAGTCCCTCAGCATGCCCATCGTCTTCCATAAACGCCAGTCCGAACTCACCACGATCTGAGCATGAAGATCATCACATAGCTTGCGCAGCCTCTCGACTGCTCCTAGGTCCCAATCGTAATAGATTGCTCCAAGATCGTACTCATCGTAATCCAAATAGACATCATTATTGAACTTTTCGGCAAGCTCAACTTGCAGTGCTCCCAGATCATGATCAAACCGTTCCTGATCCATCGGAGGTTGAAGTACCCCATCAATATCCAGGAAAATTACCGGGAATTTTGGATCTATTTTCTTCCGCGCATTGTAGGTAGTTTGCATGCTGATAGATCCTCCACTTACTTTTTCATCAATGCAAGCAGAATGGCCCTATTCAGCCATTCGCTCCGAAGCTGACTCACTACACCGAACATAATAAGCCGAATTAACTGTTTGCTTGCCATACTTTCGAATCAGGAATTAAAAGCGGATGGCTCACTAATGAAAGACATAAAGTCCATCGGCAAATCTGGCGGAGAGGCAGGGATTCGAACCCTGGGAGGACTTGCGCCCTCACTTATTTTCGAGACAAGCCCGTTCAACCACTCCGGCACCTCTCCTGGGGGCGAAATTATAGCTCAATCCATTAAGTATATTTTCTCACTCTCTCTATTTCATTACAAGTCAAAGCAGCAAAGAGAAACCTCAATCAGTCATCATTCACAGTAAAATTACCACAAGGTACCAAAAATAAAGAAGTAGCAATAATTTCAGATGTCCAAACTCAATAGATTTCATGTTAGAGACTAAGAACAGGACATTGAACAAGGCAATTCGCTTTGTCTTGCGAGTTAAGGCATAATTATGCCATGCGTTACTTTAATATAGCAGGACCTATAAAGATTGAGAAACATTAGTGCAATCCACCACTGGATCGGATAGATGTTGATTACCTCCTGAGTCTGATTCGGCAGGAGAAATACTCTGTGCTGTATGCGCCGCAGCAGACCCGTAAGACTTCGGTGCTGCTGGCACTGGCCGACCTGCTGGTAAGCCGACCGCTCGGAAATGGCGAATAAAGGCGTATTGTCATAGAGTGCAATGTGCGTAGTGATCGGAACTCAATCGGTCATAGCGCAAGGACTTGAACAAATCCTTGGTTATATGGACAACTGCGGCACTGCCAAGGGGCACTTGGTAGTCTTAGAGTCCGATGCCTCGAAAACCTAAGGTGAGCGCATTTTCCGCCGTGAAGAGGCAGGAAACGATCCAATGATAGTAGTCTGGGGCTGTTGGGGATAAGTTCTGGTCGCAGACACCACTCCTTCGCATGAGATTCATAGGCTATACTCCCAATACCTAAGCGACTAACAGATGCTGAATATAACTTGCTGAAGTGCTTTGCAGTTCGGAAAATCTCGACATCATAAAATTCAATTCGGAACTGACGATAACCTTTCTACCAGACATTATTACCTGCGGTATAGAGACATCGGATTCGAAGTAAAGCCTAAAGATTTAATGTCTGGACTTCGACTTTTTTCTGCCAGATTTTTAAACACTCACGCCAATTTGATTGCTTTAAGGCATTAAAGAATTACTCATAATCTGGATACCTCGAGTTGGTTCTCCAAATTATTTTTCAGCATTTACAAGGAAGACAATTTTTATAACCTCAAACGAAAAATTATAAGTTCATTAGTAAGATAGCTGGTTTACTATTTTATATGTCATCGGCTGAGTCCATCACCTCTAAGTTTAATAATCTTGGGCAAAGTTTTGGCATCAATAAATCTCAAGGAAAGCATGTGGCTTCCTGCGCCAAAAATGATTGGGTTTACATAAATTGTCTCAGAGTAGATGACAGAGATGGCATTGAATTTTTTCGTACTACGCAGTAACGCTCAGCCAAGCTTGCCACTTGCTCGCACCTCTCGCCTACCGCCCTGGCTGCATAATCTCGGCCAGGCTTTTGGTGGCAGCATCCGCGACCTGATGCCAATCATTGTAGTTATCGCTTTTTTTCAGGTGCTGGTATTGCGTCAGACACCAGATGACTTTCTGACCGTAATTGGCGGCTTGCTTTGTGTGGCAGCAGGACTAACACTCTTCGTTGCTGGACTCGAAATGGCACTGTTTCCTCTTGGCGAAAGCATGGCCAATGGCTTTGTGCATAAGGGCAGCCTGGTTGCTTTGCTGGCGTTTGCCTTTGCGCTTGGTTTTGGAACCACAGTCGCAGAACCGGCACTGATTGCAGTCTGTGCAGAGGCGGCACAGGTAGCTGCTGAGGCCGGAATCATTGCCAGCAACGCAGCCGCTATTGCCCGATATGCATTGGAGTTGCGTTATGTGGTTGCCGTCTCTGTCGGACTTGCCATTGTCATCGGTGTGATCCGTATTCTCAGGGGCTGGCCGATCCATTGGCTGATCATCGGTGGCTATATACTTGTAGTTGTGATGACCGCTCTGGCTCCTCGGGAAATCATCAGCATCGCCTATGATTCCGGTGGCGTTACTACCTCGACAATCACTGTGCCCATGGTCACCGCACTTGGTGTCGGGCTTGCAAGCTCAATCCGCGGACGCAACCCTATGCTGGATGGCTTCGGCCTAATAGCATTTGCTTCCCTGACACCAATGATCTTTGTCATGGGCTATGGCATGGTCGCTAACGCATGAACTGGGTCGAATTCGCGTTTTCCACTTTTTTTGGCACCCTGCGGGATGTACTACCGATTGTGCTTGTCATCATTGTGTTCCAGTTCTTGGTGCTACGCCGAGGCCTCGCTAATCCGGCAAGGGTAATGGCAGGATTTGTCTTTGTGGTACTTGGTATGGTTCTGTTTCTGATAGGGCTTGAAATGGCAATCTTTCCACTAGGTCGGGGCATGGCCGAACAATTGATTGATCAGGCCATTGCCAGCAACAACAATCTGGCATGGCTCAGCTATGGGTGGATTTATTTGTTTGCCTTTGCCATCGGTTTCAGTACCACCATGGCCGAGCCCTCTTTAATCGCCGTTGCAGTCAAGGCTGGTGAAATTTCCGGAGGATCGGTGGCCGTCACCGGGCTGCGAATCGCTGTAGCCCTTGGTGTAGCCTTCGGAATTACCCTAGGGGTGTATCGGATAATCTACGGCTTGCCTATTCACTGGTTTATCATCACAGGGTATATAGTGGTGGTGATTCAGACCGCTATGGCACCTCGCAAAATGGTACCGCTCGCTTATGACACTGGTGGTGTGACCACTTCAACGGTGACGGTGCCACTGGTCGCTGCACTCGGTTTGGGATTAGCAGGAGCCGTACCAGGCCGTAATCCGCTGATTGATGGCTTTGGCCTGATCGCCTTTGCCAGCTTGTTTCCCATCATCAGCGTTCTAGCCTATGCTCAGCTTTCAAACTTAATGGCTGATAAGAAAAAGCGGGAGGTTTTCGCAAATGAAGTTTAAATTAATCGTAGCCTTCGTCGATGATCGGCTGACTGACAAGGTTATTCGGACTGCCCGCCAACATGGTGCCACGGGGGCTACCATTATCCCCACGGCTCGAGGTGAGGGCATGGAGGTCACTAGGGGAATGTTTGGCCTGATGCTAGGTTCACACCGTAACATACTCCTGTTCATCGTAGAGCAGCACATGAGTCGCCAGATCCTTGAAAAGATCAGCGAAGCTGGCGAATTTGACCAGCAATCAGGCTCCGGCATGGCTTTGCAACTTGACGTTGAAGACGCAGTGGGTTTGTCGACTCAGGTTCAGAAGCTTGCACAGGATCTTGGCAATAAAATTTAACGCTCCCCGACCACAACGGAGAGAGCCACACTGAGCCTGCAAAGTCGTTCATTGCAGCACTTGGAGAACCAAACTAATGAGCAACAAACAAAAGGTAACGGTTGGCGAGGTGATGAATCAGCGTTATATCCGGGTAGACGGATTGGACACTGTGGCTGAGGCGTTTCGGCGCATGTATAAAGCCGATGCACAGTGCATGATAGTGCAGCGACGCGACGAATCCGACGAGTTCGGGCTCGTGCTACACACCGACATCGCCCGCAAAGTGATTGGTCCAGACCGTGCGCCGGAACGCGTTCGCCTGTATGAGATCATGAGCAAGCCGACACTTTCAGTTCATCCCGGGATGAACATACGTTATGCCGCACGCCTGTTCGAACGCTTCCACATCAGAGTAGCACCGGTTATCGAAGCTGGCGATGTGGCAGGTATCGTTAGCGACCTTGATATAGTCACGCAGGGTCTCAGTCAGCTGATTGAATAAGCCGTAGATAATATGCTGCGACTCAGTTGATCACGCACATGATCGATTGAGCAAATTCCAAAGGAGCTTTATTGGATTGCCTACTCTTAGGCATTCTTCTGCAGCTGATACTTCCTCATTTTCTCAACCAGTGTTGTGCGCCGGATTCCCAAGCGATCTGCAGCCCGCGCCACAACCCCACCGCTATCATCAAGGGCCTGCGCGATGAGGGTTTTCTCCAGGTTCGCTAAATACTGCTTCAAATCTATGCCCTTGACTGGTAACAACTCTTCAGACTGACCATTGTGTGCATCGGCTGAGACGACCTCACTTTGCAAGCTGGACAGAGTGGCCGCACTGAGTTCGGTCAGCGATTCCCGGCCAGGCTGCCGAAAATTCTTCGGCAAATCACTAGACCCGAGAATACCGTGGGGATGCAGAATTGCCATGCGTTCAACCAGATTAGCCAGTTCCCGCACGTTGCCCGGCCACGGGTACTGGCACAAACATTCCACTGCTGTGGAATTGAAGCGGACCGAGCCCCGGTTTCCAGCTTCCATTTCCGCAATTAGTTCATTCAATAGCAGAGGCACATCTTCACTGCGCTCGCGCAGAGACGGCATCTCAATGGGAAACACATTCAGTCGATAATACAGATCCTGGCGGAACTCGCGTTTCTGAATCATCTCCTCCAGGTTCTTGTGAGTGGCTGCCAGTATACGCACATCTGACTGAATAGTTTTGACACCCCCAACCCTCTCAAAACTGCGTTCCTGCAAAACCCGTAGTAGCTTGACCTGCATGCTTAGAGGCATATCACCTATCTCGTCCAGAAACAGTGTACCGCCATCGGCAAGCTCAAACCGCCCTTCCCGACTCGCCACAGCCCCGGTAAAGGCCCCCTTCTCATGGCCGAATAATTCGCTTTCAAGCAGTTCCCCGGGTATTGCACCACAGTTAATTGGAACAAATGCCTTGTCCGCCCGGGCTGAGTTCAGGTGCAAATTACGCGCAACCACTTCCTTGCCGGTACCAGATTCACCAGAGATCAACACGCTGACCTCAGTATTGGCCACCTGGCCCATCATGTGACGGACTTGCTGTATTGCTTGACTTTTGCCGACCAGGCTGCGAAACATGCTGTAATCCCGCACGCCCTCGAAATCCCGTAGGCGATTGTAGTGCTCATGGACCAGTTTAGCCTTGTGCAAAACATCTAGCAAAGGTTGGTAGCTGAGCTCACCATTGAGCGCAGCGATGACGCTGGAGCCGATATCATCTTTTAGCAGCCCCGTTGGCCGCTTATTCAGCAAGATGAAAGGCAGGCCCGGCTCCCATTGATGCAAAGTTTGTAGCAATTGTTCTATAGTCTGATTGCACTGCCCGATTAAGGCAGCACTGTATTCGGTTGGTCTACCCTTTGCCAGCTTGCGCCAACTAATGGAATCAGTTGCTACCGGATGCTCACCAATAAAGGACAGGATGGTTTGCAATTTACGACGGACTGTTTCGTTATCATCAATAACTAAAATTTTGGTCGTTTCGTTCATTAGTCGGTTAGTCAGGTTACAGATATGTTGATCTGCGGTTTAAGATTTCAAGCCTAGAACAACTGATGCTGGTCATTGTTCAACAGTGCGGCCTATGTGCCAAAACCACAATGCTATCAAAAAAAAATCAAATCTGCTTGTTCAAATCAGGGGACCGATGTTACCTGGATATAATACCCACTGAAATATATTTGCCTGGACCAGTCTAGCCGACACAAAGATCAATAGAGGGTGGAGTCCCCTGGCGGGATTGGAAAAAGGCTAGACTGTACGAGCCAGATTGGACTGCTGATTTTCTGAAGTCATCCATCCAGACACTATTTAAAGAAATTACTTGGGCAGTCGCTAATAGATTAGGCTCAAACATAAAACAACTAATCGGCTGTGATGGCGCAAACCAACCCCGGAACAACGTGAGAGTACTAGAACGTACCAGCAGTGCTGGTCGGCAAAAACTGATCGGGGCGGTCAAGACAATCAGCTGTAAAAAGTATCCCGGCAGTGACAAATTCTGGTCCCAGACATTCGAAACCTTCAAACCGCTCCGGCTTTTCCCGTCCGGGAAAGAAAGGGGGGAAAGAGAGCATAGGTCACATCGCCCGCCTTCCCGTGAAGGATCTCAAGAATGAGAACAAATCTACCCTGACTGAAGCAGAGCTGGATGCCATGCGCCGGAAATTGCAGGATCTCGAAACAGAACTGAAACAGCTTCCAGAAATTAACGCCAGCAAGATAGTGGGACTGCATCATCGTATTGAAGACGGCGACTATGCTATGGATCCTGAGCGCATTGCTGAAAAACTGGCCAAACTCGAAGCGGAATTGAACCGCAAGTAACATCTCAAATCAGTCCACAGGAATCTTTCAGTTTCAAATCAGTAACTCTGGTGTCTCATGATATAATATTCATTAATTTCAATAGGTTAAAAATTCTTTCGAAGCAGGTTTTGAGCAAACTGACGGTTTCAGTACTTTCGAAAGAACTGATAATAGCCACAGATTTCTTCCAGAAAAAGATTAACAAGGCTAGCTTGGCGGAGCAAGGATAACTAATGAGCAGCTACTCGAATGAAATTGTGAGTGGCTAACAACTGCCCGAAGTGGTACCGGCCCAGCTGAACTTTCTCGCTACCCCGAAGGTCGGGTGAGATTAAAGGCTAGCGTGGTAGCCACAATTTAGTCACGGTGGCAGGCGTCAAATCTGAAAAAACAGTTCGAAAACATCTTGCAACTAAATAGCAGTTGGTTTCTAATACGCGCCCAATGAAATAGCTACACAGATTAGGCCATGGACCAATAACCCACTGAAAAAGGCAAAACTTCTACCTCAATCAGGTGCTTAGGATGCAGGGTTGGTGGCGGAATCAATCAGACGTGAACGAAAAAAATTTTTACATTGTAGCCACTGCACCAGACGAACCCAGCCTGCAGGTCAAGATTTCCGGTCCATATCTCACCGAACAAGCGGCTGAAGCTGATCTTAACGCCGCTATTGATGAGGCCAAGGATATCGATCCTGCCGCATGCGGCTATCGCTATAGCATTACCCAAGTCAAGGGTTGCAAGCCTGGTGTCATTCAACACATGGCATCCCATCTATGACTACCGACAAACTTTCCCAAGGAATTTGCTAAGTACAGACTGGTAGTCTGCTCTCAACTACCACGCAAAGCTTGGCTACTAACTTCCCGAAGAAAACCGCTTACTTTTCACACCCTGGAAAAGAGACTTCAGTTCAGTAATCACCTCCCCGCTTCGTGAAGTGTCAATTTAACATTTCATTCCAACCAGCCGAAACGATTATTGGATAGTGTCGAAAGGTTCCTCCTCCTGAGTGACTAGCGACCAACTACTTTCGGATTTCATGGTCTTGTAGAAACGACGGTTCTCAAGAACACCCAGTCTTTGCTTGTACAGCTGCTTGTCATTTGGAATCATGTCGTAGGCATTAACTAAAAAGCGACACTCATTGGTAACACTCCAATCATAAACAGCTCTGGTCTGATCAAGGAATTCCTGTTCCGTCAGTATTCGCCCATAGTCGATGGCGTTCACTGGCAAAAGTTTGCGTTCTGATTCAAATTCTTCTGTTATGGTGGGAATAATGACATAACCTTGCGGACCCAGAGCAATATGAAAGGTCGAGACTGTTTTAAAATCACCGGAGACCCAGCAGACGGGTGCCTCAGTTCCGCTACCCTGCCCTTGACCTTTCAATTGCCCGGACATCTGGGCTATTTGCTTACTATAGCTACTGACCCTTTCTTTAAGGCTTTTGTTCTCGGCAAGCATATCTGAAAGGGAATTCGAAGGTAGATTGGAAAAAGTCGATGGCAGTTGGTTGGTTAATTCCTTCCAGTTTTGTGCAAGTTCTGACTGCTCCTTGTGCTCAGCAATCATCTCCAATACACTTTCTTCATCTACAGGCAGGGACTCCGACTCCAGAGCATTGATCACTGATTCACGAAAGTTCATGGACTCAGTTGCCTTCTGCACCATTTCTGCTATCTCAGTCTGAGAACTGGCCGACACCTCTTCCATTACTTTCAACAGCTCCTTGGCCTCTTCATTCTGGTTATTTGAGACAAGCAGACTCTCTTCGGCTTCAAGGCGCAAGTCTCGTTCATGAAGAAATCTTGATGTCAAGGCAAGTAGCAGGATAAAAATAATAAGCATGGCTACTTCTGCCATGGTCATGCCCACCAAGAATCCGCGCCGGTAACTGATCGCTTTTTCAGCGGCATGTCCCTTGCTCAATGCCATAGCTGTGCCCAGTCTTCTGGTTACGAAATTACTGAGGCTTGACTTTAGTCCAGAACCATCTGGAGCCTCTGGCTGTACGAAGAGCCTCTTCTGCTTTCACCGAGAGCTTGCCGATCTTGGCAGTGCTCTCGGTAATCGCATTCGTGGCCTGTGTGAGTGCACTCATTGCTTCAGCGAGTTGTCGGGCAGTTGATGCATGAGACTCGTCAAGCGTGCGTACCCTGTCGATACTTTTGGCTAATGTTTCCGAAACATTCCCAAGTTGGTTGGTGCTTAATGTCAAGCTATCGTGAAAAGTACGATTAAAGTTCTCAAGTTCTCTTACCGCACTAGTTGCCGCAGCAGCAGTATGTAGATTTTCTCTGGTAACCCGGTCTATTCTGTCTGAGCTATCCCGCAGAGCCGATCGCAAGGGATCAACCAGTTCTCTGATAAGTCTATCGTCGATCTCGAATGCTCTCAATCGACTGTTAAGGGTATCCAAATACTCAGTGATAGCAGCAGTGGCATCCTTGAATTGTCCAGATCGCTGCTCAAAATCCGCCTTCGCCTGGATTATGCTTCCTGAAATACCACTAACTCCTTGTTCAAAATCTTTCTGGCTTTTCTTTAGCGACTCACTCAGTTGCTTTCTCATCTCATTAAATGCTTCATCCAGACTTTGCTGCATTACCCGGCGGAAATCTGAAAACTCCACTTTCGAGCTTTCCAATTCGGTACGCAGAGCTCTTGCTGCCTCGGCAAGTTCATCCCTCGCTTTCGCCTCAGTCTCTCCGATATCCACACGCATCTGACTAAAAAACACACGCAGCACCAAGCCTACGATTGTGGAGAAAATGGCAATACCAAAGTTAGTGACGATCAGGTCTATCTCTGTATTATTGCTGAACTCATAAAGCGAATAGGCCAAGGAAACCAGCGTATAAACCAAGCCCATATAATAGCAGTTATCCCCTACTATCTCATCCCTGAGTTGCAGTTTACGAAATAAAAACACAGCAACAGCGTAGAGAAGAATGAGCAAAACGGGACCGGCAGTAACCTGTATTTGACTCAAACCCAGCTGCTTGGTAATGATGATCAGGAGGATACCGGATATCGTAATGCCAATAAAAAGAGTAGCACCAATATCCTTCTGACCCCATGGTGAAAGTCCCATTAGTTAAGCCCCGCAAGTTTGGTTGTATGTACCCTCCCAGCACCATGCTCATCAAGCCAAGCATACCAAAAATTAACGACATCATTGCCTGAGATGGCACGCTCAGTCTTTCTTTGCAGATAAAGTATTTCAACATCGACACCCCTGAGGTCTGCGGCGAGAGCACGATAAGCATCCGTGTCTGCAGAGAAGGAACCAAAGTCAACCACATGGCTATAATGGGAGTAATTCGATGTGTTTTGCAACAGGTCTGAAACTACCACGAGTGTTTTCGGCACAGTTTGTCGACCCAATTTTCCGAAAGAAGTTACAGCAATCGACTGAATACTTTCCATTAGGGGTGAGGTAGTGGCTTCCTCGGCATGGAGGAGCTCAGTAAACAGTTCATCCAGCGGTCCTTCAAATTGCTGATCCCACCGCTGCTGGACCAGCACTGGATTTGAAATAAGTGGATCGGCAAGGTCAGGAGAGCCTGGGTTGCACAGTGTGGTTACAGAAGGCAGGGGCTCTCCTACGATAGGGGCCGTCTGAAAGACTTCCACTAACTCACCTGGTGCAGTTGATCTAACAATAGTTGATAGCTGATTCAGGGCATCGGCTTTTGAAACAGGTGTAATGCCATCTGTAGTATCAATCAATACAGCAGTCACACCAGTAATACCGGTACTTGGACACAATGTCACTGTATCACGTTGGATTGGCTCAGGCCTGATAAACAATAATGTCGAAATCACACCCGCTGCAATTATGAAAAGACCCAGACCCAATCCTATAAGCCAAAACTGCTTTCCTTGTTTCTTTCTACTTCTTGTGGAGGATCTTGGTTTGCTCGCCATGGTATTGTCGGCTCTTTCCTTTCGTCAGAGTGCTGGGTGTACTAAAGCGTAAATCAGTTTTGGTCTATCTAGCCAGTTTGAATTTTTTGCGGGTCTTCATGTGAGGAAAGAGACTCTTCATCTTTCTCTGGCAGCATACCAACCGTTGTATGTTCTAGTTTATGCCCTGTATCGTTACCATTCTCATTCCCGTCCTGCTGCCATTGACTCCCTCGCCACGAATCCAAAACAAAATGACTATCATTCTGTTCATCAGGAAGCAGATCATCCAATCTTCGGAACTTTTCAATGGCAGTTGATGAGGCTGCCCTCAGGCTTTTGACACCCTCCTTCAATCTCGCACCCGCTTCGTTAGCCAGAGAATTGATTCGCTCTGTTGACAGGGTTTCATCGGAGGAATCAAGTTTGATGACAGGCCGATTCATTTTCCAACGTCTGGAATAACTTTTGGGTGTCTTGCCATCGGACCGTGCGATAATATTGGCCTCCCGATACTCTGCAATCAGAGTATTACCAACTCGCTCAAGATGGTCCATTTGTTGTTCAAAGCTGCGAGCAAGAAGCTTGCGAGACTCTAAGATAGCCTCATGCTCATTCCTTAGTTTGCCAACGACTAGCTGGGTCCCCTCTATTTCCTCAATGGCTTCCTCAAACGAATCATTCACCCAACGAACTGTTTCTGTCTTCTCACCTTCATAGTCTTCTCTTGCTGCTTTAAATAGACGAGTCATCTTGCCATAACCAGGATAGGGGTCATCCTGCTGCCAACCATCCATAAAGGCAAGAAAAGCAAATAACAGCCCAACAAAAACCAACAGCCAGGATTGTCCTTCATTCAAACCCAAAGGCTCTGTAATCAGTCTTTCAATTACTGCCGTGCCTGCTTCACCGATCAATACACCTGATACTTCCCGGTAATGGCCTACGCCGAGATTAAGGGTAATTGCAAAGGCAACAAAACCTAACACTATGAGCAGCCCAAGCAGTCTCCATACAGGAGAGGTGTGGTTGGCATATCGCGCGAACCGGGAAAAGAAAAACAAGGGTATAAAGAGATTGGCAGCACTGATCGCAAATGCCTCAATATAGGCTCCAACCAATCCGTACTCATTCCCTTTTGCCAAAAATCCGGCGTTAGCGAGAGATTCAATGAGGAAAAGGACAGCAATTATACCTCCCAGAAGTACTTTGAATGGAAGTTCAGGATAGTGTGCCGATCTGCGAATTTTGTTTTCTTTTTTGAACCAGGAGAGATCCTTCTTACGCTCAAGCATTTCTTCACGCGAGATATGTAGTTTATCTAGTCCATCATCAACAATTTTTTCCAGCCTCGAATGAGCTTTGTCCAAACTCATTGCAATGGTGCTGGTTTCGCCAGTGATGTTTAAATTTGTCAGGCGTGTCTTAAATATAGCGAGATGTTCCTGAAAAGTTATTGTGTCCGCAGTGCACTGTGTCTTGACGACATCAATGATATCCAGTTCAGTTGAATCAGGGTTCGTTGATTCAGGTGAAGGTCTATTGTTTTTTCCCAGTTCCTTGCCACGATCAGCCGGCCTCAATTTTTTCCTGAATGCATTGGGGCTCAATTCCTTGAAGACGTGAATGGTTGGCTGGAACTCATGTGGAGCCTCTTGAATCCCCTCGAAGATTTTGCCAATTCTGCTAGTCATAACTTCTTGCTATTACCCGAATTTGCACATTAAGCCAACTATATTCCAAGAGCGATTAAATTAATTTTTATTTGTGCCCGGATCACAATGATCTGGGTCAATATCATGTCTGAATCTGCCACCAAGAATCTACCGAACAAATGATTTTAGTGCATGGCCAATGTACGGACAAACTGTAGCATAATCCAAACCTAATTGGCTGCCCTTTTTAACTTTTCCACGCCATAACTTATTGTCGCTGGCATACTGAAAATCACCACAATCCAAATTCCACCATAACTGACCTGGAGGAGCACGGTAAACATCCCGATTAGGTTTCAGCTGTTGTCAGTATCAGCTACCGATCTGACTCGGGGAGGAGACATCAAGCCGGAACGGCTTAATTTGTCAACAATTTTACCAAAAAGCTGGTATTTTGCCAGTTTATAAGTTATTTTACCCCTACAATGGTAAAAATTGTTGACATATCTCTCGATTCCTCTCTTAAGGATACAAAATGCCAAACCTTGGCGGATGATGTGTTCATGCAACTGCGAACGGCTATTGTCAAGGGTGATATTGCCTCAGGCTCCAAAATTAACGAACCCCAACTCGCTAACAGCTATGGCATAAGTCGGGGACCCCTGCGAGAAGCCATTCGTCGGCTTGAAGGCTGCAAGCTGGTCGAAATACGACCTAATGCCGGTGCCAGAGTTGTGTCTCTTAACAAGTCCCAAGTGCTTGAAATTTACGAAATTAGGGAATCTCTAGAAGGATTGGCCTGTCGCCTGGCTGCTGACAGATCTACCCCAGAAAGTTGCACCGCACTAAGAGAGTTGCTGGCCAGACAGGAACAACAGATGCAATCCGCCAGCTGGCAGCAATCCTACCAGCACGAGGGAGATGTGGATTTTCATTACCTCATTGTTCGCCTGAGCGAAAATCAGCGGCTTTTTGAGCTACTGTGCGGCGAACTTTACTACCTGCTCAAACTGTGTCGGGCCCGTACCAGTGCCCAGCCTTCTAGACACGAGCGGGCGTTTCGGGAACATTACCAGATAGTTGATGCCATTGAGGGGAAGGATGGTGAGCTGGCGGAACTGCTGATGCGGCGCCATATTGCCAATGCTCGTTCCACCCTGCTTTCTCAACATCAGCCCCAAAATGGAGACATTTCTCAGGAGCAGTTATGAACAAGATTACACCGGGTAAACGGTTTCGCCAAGCTCTGCAAACCAACAAACCTTTACAAGTTGTCGGTGCCATTAACGCCTACTGCGCCATGCTGGCCGAAGCCGCTGGCCATAAGGCACTATATTTATCTGGAGGTGGCGTTGCCAATGCATCCTATGGTCTGCCTGACCTCGGCATTACAAGTCTAAATGATGTAATTGCGGATGTGGAGCGGTTATGCAATGCCACGGATTTACCTCTGCTAGTGGATATTGATACTGGATGGGGAGGTGCCTTTAATATCGCCCGTACGATTAGAGCGATGGAAAAATCTGGTGCAGCAGCGGTACATATCGAAGACCAGGTAGCACAAAAACGATGCGGCCACCGACCAAATAAAGCGATTGTCCCCCAGAGTGAGATGGTTGACCGAGTTAAGGCAGCCGCTGATGCCCGAATGGATGACAACTTCATGATTATGGCGCGTACTGATGCACTTGCGGTAGAGGGTATGGATGCTGCGATTGAACGAACGGTGGCCTTTGTGGAGGCAGGAGCGGATGCCATATTTCCAGAGGCTGTACAAGAGCTGGAACAGTACCAAAAATTTGCGGAAGCGGTTGAGGTGCCAGTCCTCGCTAACATTACAGAGTTCGGTAAGACACCACTGTTCAATGGCAAACAGCTGGCGGCAGCGGGTGTTGCCATAGCACTGTATCCCCTCAGTGCCTTTCGTGCAATGAGCAAGGCGGCATTAGAAGTTTACGAAACCATTGCAATCAATGGCGATCAAACTGCCATAGTGGAACGAATGCAAACCCGCGATCAGCTTTATGAGGTCCTCGGCTACCATGCCTATGAGAAGAAGCTGGACCGCCTTTATGAGAATCAGGAAACTGATCAGAATGTTCGGGCACTTTAGCCCGATTTTAGGTAATTTTACCACCACCAGGACAAAGAACTGACACAATTCGCAAAGTGTGTAGTAAACGTCGACGATTCTATCATTTGTACATAACTTATTGACTAAGCAGGATCCTCTCCTTAGCGGGAGCAGGTCCGGGAGAAAAGAGTAAACCATGGCAGAAACGAAAGTCGGGAATACCGGACTTCGCGGTCAAGAAGCAGGTGAGACAGCCCTTTGTACGGTAGGGGTAACTGGTACTGGCCTAACTTACCGCGGTTATGACATTAGTGTGCTGGCCGAGAAAGCCAGCTTTGAAGAGGTAGCATACCTGTTGCTTTACGGTGCCCTGCCAACACAGAAGCAGTTGGATACCTATATAAGCAAGATCAAAAATCTACGGACTCTGCCTCAACCACTGAAGGATGTGCTGGAGCGGATTCCCGCCGATGCCCACCCGATGGATGTAATGCGAACGGGCTGCTCTATGCTTGGCGTGCTGGAGACCGAAGTGGATTTTTCTCATCAAGATCAGGCTATCGATCGCCTGCTCGCTGTGTTTCCTTCCATTATCTGCTACTGGTATCGTTACTCACACGATGGTGTTCGCATTGACACAGCCCTAGATGACGATTCAATAGGGGGGCATTTTCTTCACATGCTTTATGATGAAAACCCCATTGAATTGCTTACCCGGGTTATGCATGTCTCGCTGATTCTTTATGCCGAGCATGAGTTCAATGCCTCAACATTTGCTGCCCGCGTCTGCGCCTCTACCCTGTCCGACCTTCACAGTAGCATCGCAGCAGCAATCGGTACTTTGCGCGGTCCCCTGCATGGTGGTGCCAATGAGGCGGCTATGGCCATGATTAGTCAATGGCAAAGCCCGGATGAGGCCGAGCAAGGGATTCTCGGCATGCTGTCTCGAAAAGAGAAAATCATGGGGTTCGGGCATGCTATTTACCGTGAATCAGATCCTCGTAATGCCATCATCAAGGCTTGGTCAAAAAAGCTGTCTGAACATGTGGGAGACAAGGTGCTTTATCCGCTTTCTCTGCGCTGTGAGGAAGTAATGTGGCGTGAAAAAAAGCTGTTCTGCAATGCAGATTTCTTTCATGCGTCGACTTACCATTTCATGGGCATTCCGACCAAGTTGTTTACCCCTATTTTTGTGATGTCCCGGTTGAGCGGCTGGGCGGCACATGTAAAAGAGCAACGGGACAATAACCGGATTATCAGACCCAGTGCAGGCTATACTGGACCGGAGTCGGCAGACTGGGTGGATATAGCAGATCGTTAGCAGTTTCGTGAGCTATCGCAGCCAATTCGGCAAAACAATGCTAATTCACCAACCTGTCCCTGGCAGGGAAACCGATGATCCGACACTCGCTCGTCTTGTGTGCCAGTATCGTCCGATTCAATTTACAGACCAACAATAAAATTACTTTTTGATGAGCTTACTATGAGCACTAATGTTGACCTTAACAAGCGACCAGCACCAGATCAGGTGTTGGTAGATATTGCAAATTATGTTTGCGAAGCCGAAATTACCTCGACCGAAGCCTTTGAAACCGCACGCAATTGCCTAATGGATACACTGGGTTGTGGTTTTTTAGCCTTGCGTTTTCCGGAATGCACCAAACTTCTTGGGCCACTGGTAGAGGGCACGATGGTGCCAAATGGAGCTCGGGTTCCAGGGACTCAATACCGGCTTGACCCGGTGAAAGCAGCTTGGGATATCGGTTGCATCATTCGCTGGCTGGACTATAACGATACCTGGTTGGCCGCAGAATGGGGACACCCCTCAGATAATCTTGGTGCTATCTTGGCCGTGGCGGATTACCTCTCACAGTGCGCCGTGACTAAAGGAGAATCACCCTTGTTGATTCGCGATGTTCTCACCGCCATGATCAAGGCCCACGAAATACAAGGAGTTCTGGCTCTGGAAAACAGCTTTAACCGTGTGGGGCTATGCCATGTATTGCTGGTAAGAGTTGCCTCTACCGCAGTCGCCACGCATATGCTCGGTGGGTCCAAAGAACAGGTCATTGCCGCCCTCTCCCAAGCCTGGCTGGATGGTTCCTCCCTTCGTACCTATCGTCATGCTCCTAATGCGGGCCCCCGCAAATCCTGGGCCGCCGGGGATGCTACTTCCCGTGCAGTCCGTCTGGCCGACCTGACTCTGCGTGGTGAAATTGGCTATCCTGGAGTGCTGACAGCTCCGACCTGGGGGTTTTACGATGTATGCTTCAAGGGAAAACATTTCTCTTTCCCTATGTCTTATGGCACCTATGTGATGGAGAATATCCTGTTCAAAATTTCGTTTCCCGCCGAGTTTCATTCACAAACAGCTGCCGAGGCTGCTGTCCAACTGCATTCCCAAGTAAAAAATCGGTTGGGAGAGATTGAAAAGATTGTGATTCACACTCATGAATCAGCGATTCGAATCATCTCTAAAGTAGGACCACTGAATAACCCTGCCGACCGGGACCATTGCCTGCAATACATGATAGCTGTACCACTGGTTTTTGGAAATTTGGTGGCTGAGCATTATGAAGACAGTTTCCACTCAGCCCACCCAATCATTGATGAACTCAGGGCCAAAATGGAAATTCATGAGAATCCCACCTATACCAAGGAATACCTGGAACCGGAGAAACGCTCAATTGCCAATGCCCTACAGGTCTATTTTAAGGATGGCAGTTGTTCGGACAGGGTTGAAATCCATTACCCGGTAGGCCATCGGCGGCGACGCAAAGAAGGAATCCCATTGCTTGAGGCCAAGTTTAAGGCTAATCTGGCTACTCGCTTTCCAGCTAGCCGTGCCGAAGCTATTTTCAATCTATGTAAGAATCAAGAGCGACTTGAGCAGACCCCTGTGCATGAGTTCATGTCTATGCTGACAATCTGATTCCTGCTGATTATAAATTTCCAGGTTGTTTGGGAGGCTCAAGCATTGAGTTATCTTTTTACCACAAAAGACTTCCCGGTACACTTATCCGAAAACTCGGTTCATTGCCTATCCTAACAGATTGGGCATGCTGCATTTTTGGCAGTACTAGCCATTGTCTAGAAAGGATTGAAGTAACTATTCTTCCTTATCGGAATTAACATTTTCCACAAATCTACTTTCAACATTGATCTTTAGTGGGGTCATATAACTTCTTAGGCCAGTAGCTCCAAAGCAGACTAATGCCTCATTCATCAATCATTTCTGCCCGAAATAAACATAAATCTTACTGAATACTATCCATGGCACCTGGTTATCTTGACCGTTTTCAATGCAACCAACATACTGCCAGTGCTCAATAACTGTGCTGTAATGGATCGTTACAGCTGATGCCCTCAGGAATTAAGGGCTGTTATGCTGCGGAGCGTCAAATGCTTCGGCTTTTATTTCCAGAAGATTCCGTGCCTCGCTTCCACAGACCACGGCAATCAGATGGATTGATTTATCCCGATATTTGTTCGCATAGCCTTTCTTTCGCATTTGGTCGAAGGCTGCTACCAACTTAGCTTCTACCTCATCCTGACTTTTCACCACCTTGAACTCCAGAATGAAAATCTCTTCACCGAAATCAATCACCATGTCGTATCGACCATGGCTTATGGATTCCTCTGCGCGCACCTCAACGCTGGCGGTACGCAAGCACATCAAGAGAAGGGATAAATACCAAGCTTCGTAGCGTGCCAAATCATTTTTGATGTGCCATTGATATGGAATGCTGGCAAGCCAAGTCCTGAGCTGGTCAGCAAAGGCCTCAAAATCATGCGTTTCAAGGCATGACTTGAAACTTTTACCTTCGGCAAGAGGGACCTTGCCTCTATTGTCAAGATTAGCAAGCAATTGGTTATTAAGACTGAACTCAACCTCATAATTGGGATAGTCCAGTCGATAGAATACCATCCCGCCATCACGGAACTCATCCACAATGGTCATATAACCAGCTTGGAACAAAAGGGCTTCGGCCGGAATGTTTTCCACTTCAATGTTCGAGAGTACCGTCTTGTCAATCAGCTGGTTTTCAAACTCTATTGGGTTGACTGACCTAGCCTTGAGTGTTTCGAATAAAAATCTCGGCGATCCGGTTTCGAACCAGTATGCATCAAAATCGCGTTTCTTGAATAGCAGAAGAACATCAAACGGATTATAAAGCTTTTCCTCTCCTCGCCAGTGGTAGCCATTATACCAGCGACGGATTTCGTTACGATCAAGTCCTTCCAACTCCGGTGCGAAAACTGTATCCAGATCATTGTCCGTATACCCACAAATCGTAGCATAGTCAGGTTCTAGACTAATGTTGTCCAAATTGTTGAGGTAAGAAAACATACTGACTTTGGAGAACATACTCACCCCAGTGACAAAGACAAAGTGCACATTTCTGGCACTACCTTTGATAATGCCATAGATCCCGCCTAAAAGATCCCGATTGGCAGTAGCCATCTCTTTATTATCAATGACATCCAGTATCGGTTTGTCGTACTCGTCCACCAGTACCACGACCTTCTTGCCAGAAGCCCGATGGAGGCGGTCCAGCAAGTGAAGCAGAAATTCCTGTGCAGTTTCGCCAGGAATTGCCTTAAGACCTGCGTTATGTTCAATGATTTTTAGCTGTTTGAGAACAGTTCGCTCTATATCCTCAGGACCTCTATGCCTGCCATCAAAACTAAGCCGGACCACAAGGCGTTTATTAGCCCAATCCCAGTGGTTATGAACGTGAAGCCCTCGAAACAATGGCTCATTACACTCAAAAAGCTCCTGAAACGTATCCAGCAAAAGGCTCTTGCCAAAACGGCGGGGCCGGGACAGGAAATAATTTCTGCCATGCTCCACCAAATGCAAAATCTGTGCAGTTTTATCAACATAATAGAAGCCACCATCTCGGATGGTTTTAAAATCCTGAATACCTACCGGGAGATATTTTTTATTCATGAATCTTATGCTCTATTTACTATATCAGTGATAGTTATCGCTATCAGTGATTAGCTACTAGTGTTAAGTCAATGGATATTTTTCGCATAGATGGAATCATTCACATGCTCTGATTAGCAAGGCAGTCAGTTAAACCGAAGCGTGTTCATCCATCATTCTTTGATTGACTAAACACTAGCTAAATTCCTCATTCCAGATTAATCACTAATAGACATTAGAAAATGTCTCAGGTTTTTACTGTATCACTATTCATAGAGTCAATAGCTTCGACACATATTTTCAACAGATTACGTGCCTCGCGCCCACATACTATAGCAATCAAATGGACTGATTTATCTCGATATTTGTTCGCATAGCCACGCTTTCGTATTTGGTCGAAGGCTGCTTTTAGCTTCGACTCTACTTCATCCTGACTTTCCACCACCTTGAACTCCAGAATGAAAATCTCTTTACCAAGATCAATCACCATGTCAGATCGTCCATGGCTTACGGATTCCTCTGCGCGCACCTCCACGCTGGCGGTACGCAAGCACATCAAGAGGAGGGAGGAATACCAGGCTTCGTAGCGTGCCAAATCATTTTTGATATGCCACTGATAGGGAATGCTGGCAAGCCAAGTCCTGAACTGCTCGGCAAAGGACTCAAAGTCATGCGCTTCCAGGCATGACTTGAGACTTTGACCCTCAGCAAGGGGTACCTTGCCTCTATTGTCAAGATTAGCAAGTAGCTGGTTGTTGAGGCTGAACTCTACCTCATAATTAGGGTAGTCGAGCCGGTAAAATATCATCCCTCCATCTCGGAGCTCATCCACAATAGTCATATAACCAGCCTGGAATAAAAGAGCTTCTGCTGGAATGTTTTCCACTTCAAGGTTCGAGAGCACCGTCTTGTCAATTAGCAGGTTTTCAAACTCAATAGGGTTGACTGACCTGGTCTTTAGCGTATCGAACAAAAACCTCGGCGAGCCGGTTTGGAACCAATAGGTATCAAAATCACGATTTCTGAAAAGTAGAAGAATGTCAAACGGATTATAAAGTTTCTCTTTTCCCCGCCAGTGGTAGCCGTTATACCAGCGTCGAATCTTGTTACGATTAAGATTTTCCAGCTCCGGGGCGAAGACTGTATCCAGATCAT
>JAPORB010000113.1 GCA_026710425.1 Gammaproteobacteria bacterium | reverse complement strand
CATGGATGCGCTCCAGTACCAACAGATTGGTACGCGTCCAGTCCCAGTAAACTTTCGGTACGTACAATTGCGGTATGTTTTCCGAGTTTTGCCTTAGCTGGGAGGTGTTGGCCGCCTCTGCCAGCAGGTTAAGTTCACCCAGAATGACCTTCTCATAATCCTGAATTACTTCGACCGGTCGCAGTCTTCGGCGCAGACTTCGGTTTATTTGAATCAGTTTGGCCAAGGATTTCAGTAGTCCCATGTCTGCCCGGACCACTTGTTCAATTCCCGGTCGCAACACCTTGACCACCACTTCGTCACCGCCCAGCAAAGTAGCCTTGTGTACCTGTGCCATGGAAGCCGAGGCAAGAGGCTGCGGATCAAGATATTCAAACACGGCTTCGACCTGGGTCCCTAATGCTTCCTCTACAAGAGACTTTATGGAAGGTGTTAGGAAAGGCGGGACATTATCATGCAGCTCCTCAAGCTCACTGGCCAGTTCCGCGTCAAGAAAATCTCGGCGGGTACTCAGTAGCTGACCAAATTTAATGTAGATAGGTCCCAGTTCGACCAGTGCCAGACGTAGCCGCTCATTTTTGTTTAGTTGCTGGTGGGCACCAAAGACGTGCAACGGAGAAAATGGAGCCAGAGCCAGCTGGACCCAGATGGTGCCTGGTCTACCTTTCAGGAAGTCCTGAAGACGATAGCGGGCAGCTACGTTTAGGATACGGATTAGACGAGTGACATGTAACACATTTACAACAGACAACTGTGAGCGGATGATTGCAGGCTACATGCTCAAAGCGTCTTTCTCCATAGCCAACAGCTGTATTTAGGCGACAGTGCCATTGCTGTCCAGCGACCTGAGTGCTGTGACAGTGGTCGGTCCCACTAGTCGAGTTTCTCCCTGAGGATTCGAGCTCTTGCTTCTAGTCGATCAAGCTGCAGGCGCAGTAGGTCCAGGGTTTCCTGATGCTGCTGAAACAGTTGGCGATGAGGCAACAGGCTGATCTCCTGTTTCAGATAATCATCGATATTATCTCGCATGCGCCGTTGGCTGTCCCGAGCCCAGCTTTCAGTGCTGTGGACTGCCCGACTAAGCTGCTGGGTGCCGAGATCACCAAGTATCGGTTCCAGCAGATCTTCCCATTGCAAATCCAGGCGTTTCATGGTGGTGAAAATTTCCATCAGCAACTGGGCATCGCCTTTGATTTGCAGCTTATCATTGACTAGCGGTTGTTGCCGCTGATCGGCGAGCAACAATCCGGCCAGTGTGACTGCACTGCCAGCAATGCTGGCGTCCACGGGCACTTGATCATGACGGTACCAGGCTATTGCACTGAGTCGTAGCCCGTTCTGCTCAAACCTCACCTGTATCACAAATGGCGAGTTGATGACCTTGATGCTGACAGTTTTTCCGGCATAACTAGCCAATGTTGCCAGCAGATAATGGTCAGTCAGCAACAGGGAGTTTATCAGTCGCTCAGCTGGCTTCAGCAGGACACTACCGAGAAATTCATTCATGCGCCTTGCCCCCATGGTTTGTGGCCAATGTGAATGGCGCAGATCCCATCCATTACATCATGATAGCGGCAATTGGCGAAACCAGCATCCTTCATCATATCAAGCAATGTTTTCTGATCAGGGTGCATACGGATTGATTCGACCAGATAGCGGTAACTGTCGCTGTCCCCCGTAACCAGTTTGCCCGCTAATGGCCAGAGGTCTGAATAGACTTGGTAAGCCTTGCTTAACAGTGGATTTTTGGGGGTCGAAAATTCCAGCACCACGGCCCTCCCGCCCGGCTTAAGCACCCGCAGCATTGAGAACAGAGCCTGTTGCTTGTCAGTCACATTTCGTAAGCCATAGGCGATACAGATGCAATCAAAGTAGTCGTCAGCAAACGGCAATGCTTCCGCATTGATCCTGGCCAGCGTGATCGGTGCGCTCAATCCCCGATCAATGAGACGGTCCCGACCGATCTGTAGCATTGAGTTGTTTATATCTGCGAGAACCACTGTACCTTTCTTACCCACCAATGGAGCCATTTTCATACTGAGGTCACCGGTTCCACCAGCAAGATCTAGTACCGAATGGCCGGGCCGTAGTGCACAGAGATTTATGGTCATGTGCTTGATCAGACGATGTGTACCAAGGGACATGAGATCATTCATCAGATCATAGCGACGGGCTACGGAACGAAACACTGCGGCTACACGAGCCTGTTTTTCGCCTACGGGCACTTGCTCAAAGCCGAAATGGGTTGTGTCCTGATTGTCACCGGTGAGCGGTTCACCCGGCTTGCTCTTATTCATTGATTGGCCCGATGTATCATACAGAGGGGGCAGGTTTCACTTTGATGACCCGGGTATCAGGTGGCAGCTGGTCGCGGCTGGCACCAGCCAGCTGTAATCTCGTCAGATAATCCTGCCAAAGCATCTGTTGGTTTTGTACCAATTCCTTGAGGTAGTCCCAGCTGTAGATTCCGCTATGATGACCATCATCGAATGTTGGCTTCAGAGCATAGTTACCGACGGTTTCGAGGGAGATGATTTTAACCTCTCGTTTGCCTGTTTGCAGCACCTCCTGCTGCTTGCCATGGCCTCGCACTTCGGCAGAAGGGGAATGTACCCGCAGAAACTCTGCACTTAATACACAGGAATCTCCGTTAGCATAAACTAGTTCAAGGGTTGCCGATCTTTTATGCAGCTTGATCTCGGTAGGCACGGGAGAAACGATAGATGGAGATGCCATAGGAGAGTGAGATTCCTTGCCGGTTGGCCCTGCTGATTTCGTTGTGTGGACTGTTTACCTGTCCGGCCCGGGAACCAAGGCGCAGGCTCGGGATGTGATGGACGGGATTTCGGCGTCGGAGGTCTGCAGAAGTCAATGGGTCTCTTGCTGGCTGGGTAAGCAGCTGCATCGCCGTGCTTCAGGCTGAAAGCAACCTGCCACTGAAGTCTCTTGTGCCAGCATTGGCAACCAATAATCTCCTGATGCGTTGGTTACCTCCGCTATAAGATATAGCGACTCAAATCTTCATCCTTGGCCAGCTCTTCCAGTTGTGATTGCACATAGGCTTGGTCAATGACCAGTTCCCGATCGGTGCCTACGGCCATATCCGAAGCCGAAAAAGTGACCTCTTCCAGCAGTCTCTCCATCACTGTATGCAGGCGGCGGGCACCAATATTTTCGGTGCGCTCATTGACCTGAAACGCAATTTCAGCAATTTTGGCAATACCATCGGGACTAAAACTGACGTTCAGGTTTTCGGTCTTCAGCAATGCCTGATACTGCTCGGTGAGTGAGGCATCGGGTTCCTCCAGGATGCGCTGGAAATCCTCGGCACTCAGCGCATCCAGCTCTACCCGGATCGGCAAGCGGCCCTGGAGTTCCGGTATCAGATCAGAGGGCTTGGACAGATGGAAAGCTCCAGAGGCGATAAACAGGATATGGTCGGTTCGTATGCTGCCGTATTTGGTGTTCACGGTACAGCCTTCAATTAGTGGCAGCAAGTCGCGTTGCACGCCTTCCCGGGAGACACTTGCTCCACTCAGCTCGTGCTGGTTGGTGACCTTGTCGATTTCGTCAATGAACACTATACCGGTCTGCTCAGTCGCCTCTACAGCCTGATTTTTGATTTCTTCCTCATTGATCAGTTTGGCAGCCTCTTCGTCTTTCAGGGCTTTTAGTGCAACCTTTACGGGCATGCGGCGGGATCGTTTCTTGCCGCTGTTCATATTGGTGAACATGCTTTTGAGCTGACTGGTCATCTCTTCCAGCCCCGGGGGAGCCATGATTTCTACGCTTGCGGATGACTCGGCCAGCTTGATTTCTATTTCCTGATCGTCCAGTTCGCCTTGCCGAAGTCGCTTGCGCAACAGTTGTCGAGCAGCCGACTGCGTGGACTGTTCGTCATCTCTGTCTTCACTGTGTGCTTGGGGTAGCAGTGTATCCAAAATACGATCTTCTGCCCTGTCTTCGGCCAGATTGCGAACTTTTTGCATCTCGGTTTCGCGATTCATCTTTACAGCCACATCCGCCAGGTCCCTCACGATGGACTCTACATCACGACCCACGTACCCCACTTCGGTGAACTTGGTGGCTTCGATCTTGATGAATGGTGCATGCGCCAGTTTGGCCAGACGCCGGGCAATCTCGGTTTTACCCACGCCGGTCGGGCCAATCATCAGTATATTCTTGGGCGTGATTTCATTCCGCATCTCTTCGTCCAGTTGCATGCGGCGCCAGCGATTTCGCAGTGCAATAGCCACTGCCCGTTTGGCCGCTTGCTGGCCAATAATGTGCTTGTCCAGTTCAGAGGTGATCTCCCTTGGTGTCATCACAGACATGAATGAGTTCCTTGCAACTGTTGGGGTCCAATATTGGCTTTTGCCGCAGATCAGGCAAATGGCTTATAACTCTTCGATAGTATGTTGCTGGTTGGTATAGACGCAGATTTCAGCGGCAATGTCCAGGCTGGTCTCGACTATCTGGCGAGCATTCAGTGCTGTGTTATGTAGCAGTGCACGGGCCGCGGCCAGTGCAAAGGTACCCCCGGAACCAATGGCCATGATGGCATCTTCCGGTTCAATGACATCTCCGTTGCCGCTGACAATGAGTGAACTTTCACGATCGGCAACCACCAGCAAGGCCTCCAGACGTCGCAGGCTACGCTCGGTGCGCCATAGTTTTGCCAGTTCCACCGCCGCCCGGGTCAGCTTGCCTGAATGTTTTTCAAGTTGCTCCTCAAAGCGTTCAAATAGTGTGAAGGCATCCGCAGTACCTCCGGCAAAACCTGCCAGCACCTGATCCTTGTAGAGTCGTCTGACCTTGCGCGCATTAGCTTTGAGCACGGTATTCCCCTGGCTGACCTGGCCGTCGCCTCCTATAGCTACCTTGCCGTCCCGACGGACTGAGATTATGGTTGTTCCATGCAACTGCTGCACTGGATTCTCCTGTTGATTCCAGCTTGGAAGGTCGATGGACCGGAATCCTGATACATCGCCGGTAGAAAAGGCCATTGAAGCCCGCTTGCGAATAGCAACTAGGGCAATAACTTAGATGGGGTTTGAATCGGCGTATTTCAAGATATTGGCAATGAAGCGGCGGGTCGGGCCAAATCGGTGTTGGAGTTATTGCAAAGTCATGCGAGTACTTTCGATGTTGTGACTGCGCAGGAGTTGTTCGGCAGCATTGAGTTCGCTCTGGGTGGAGTAGGGTCCGGATTGTAGAAGATAGAGAGTACGTCCCACCAAATCCTGCTGTCTGATTGTGGCCTCATGCCCAAGCAGCTGTTGTCGTACCATTTCTGTTTCCGCCAAATTCCGGAGCCGAAAAGCCCCAGTTTGCAGCATATACTGCTGTTCCAATTCCGGATTCGGGTTTTCGGGCTCCAGATCGACTGGCGATGCCTCCACCGCCACCTCATATCTTGGCAACTCGGTATAAAATTCGAACTGCAAGGGCTGTTCGTCCTCAGTGGGCGGAGTAGATGGTGCTGAGATTTCCGGAGTAGAGGGATTGTTGGCCACGACCGGCAGGTCGAAGGGCGGAAAATTTCCTGAGAGGTAGAGCACGGCGCAGCCGAAAACGCCTATAACCACCCCCAGCACCAGCCCGGTTATGAACAGCGAGAAGGCCGAAGGGCCTGCCAACTGATTTCTTTCCAGCATTGGCTGCGTGCGATTTTTAGCGAAATCCTTGGTCATGGTCTTGAATCTGGGAATTGTAACTCGGCCTCGATTATACGCTGATTTTGCTTATGGCAGTAATTTTAGCACTGCCCAATGACAAATGAGCCTAAGAGCGTTGGTGGTCAAGACCGTCGCTTTCCTATCAATGAATCAGGTCTGACCTGAATTCCCATGCAAGGTGCCGATATCCAGATTTATTCCTGCATGTATTGCAACGACCGATCGCTTGCGATGATTGGAGTCTTTTTAGAGCATCTCGGTGGGGTCCACATCCAGGCTCCAGCGCACTTTGGTGGGTAGCCGCAACTGATCAGCCTCCTTGCATACCGCTCGCAAAACGCGTTGCAATGCGGATCGGTTAAATGATTTGATCTGCAGATGCAGACGAAAGCGACCGGCGCGTTTTTCCATAGGTGCTGGCACCGGACCCAGGGTTTCGACGGTCGGGTCCTGTTGTTGTTGCGTTAGCTTAGCCAATGTTACTGCAAATCGACATGCTGCCTCCCGTTCAGGAGACTCTACATTGAACAGAGCCAGATGGGAGAAGGGAGGCATCTTGCCCGTCTTGCGTTCGGCCAGGAGAAGGTGGGCATAGTCTGCGTAGTTTAATTGAACGAGGTTGCTCAGTGCTGGGTGGTGAGCATGACGTGACTGCACCAGAACTTCGCCTGGCCGATCGGCCCGACCGGCCCGACCGGCTACCTGCACAATGGTTTGAGCCATTTGTTCCTGCCCGCGGAAATCGGCACTGAACAGGCCCATATCTGCATCGACAATAGCCACAAGAGTCACTGCCGGGAAGTGATGGCCCTTGGCCAGCATTTGTGTGCCCAGCAGAATGCTGGGGTTGCCGCTCTTTATGGTGTCCAGCAGGTCGTGCAGCCGACGGCGGCTACGGGTGGAATCGCGATCAATTCTTATTACTGGCACTTTGTCAAAGCGTAATTTAAGAAACTCCTCCAGTTTTTGTGTGCCGGTGCCCAGCGTGCTCAGATCGGTCGACCCGCAATTAGGGCAGGTATGTGGTAATGGTAATTTGCTCTCACAATGATGGCAGTGCAACTCTGGTGGTCTGGTGTGCACCGTCATGCGAGCGATGCACTGGTCGCACTCGCTGATCCAGGCGCAGGTTTTGCACTGTAGCACCGGCGCATAGCCGCGGCGGTTTACAAAAACCAACACTTGGTTGCCGAGGTTTAGATGCTGTTCAATCCGCAGTACCAGTGTTTCTGAAAGCCCGTGTTCGAGCTGGCTTTGGGCAATGTCCAGAATTCTCAGAGTTGGACTTTTGGCTCCACCGGCGCGGTCTGGCAGTCCGAGCAGGATAAATTTGCCCCGACGGGCATTGTTCATGCTTTCCAGGCTTGGTGTGGCCGAACCCAGCACAATCACAATGTCCTCGGCGTGGGCCCGTTTGATGGCAACATCCCTGGCAGAATAGCGGAAACCGTCCTGTTGCTTGAAGGAACCGTCATGCTCTTCATCAATGATGATCAGTCCAGGGCGAGGCATGGGTGTGAACACGGCAGAGCGTGTGCCGATGATGATATCCGCCCGCCCGCTGCTGGCTGCGCGCCAGGCATGCAGACGTTCCGTATCCGTCAGTCCTGAGTGCAGACTGACCACGTAACAGGAAAACCGCTGTTCAAAGCGCTGCATGGTCTGTGGTGTGAGACCAATTTCCGGCACCAGCAACAGGCATTGTCGTCCGGCCAGCAGATGAGGCTCCATGGCGCGCATGTACACCTCAGTCTTGCCCGACCCAGTCACTCCATGCAGCAGAAATGTCTGGAAGCCCTGTGCCTTATTAATTTGGTTCAATGCCTGCTGTTGGCTGGTATTGAGTTTGATCCCCTGTCGATTGCTTTTAAGAGCCAATCGGGTTTTTGCAGTGAATGACTGATTGACCTTAGTGGCCAGAAGGTACCCGTCGCGCGCCAGCAGTTTCTTCAGCAGAGACGGTTGAAAACCCTGCTTGCTGATGGTACCCGAGGTTACACCCGAGGTCTGTCTGGCAATGAATTGCAACAGAGCCAGTTGCCGGGTTGCCCGTTTCAGGTGCTGCTGAGCCGTGGCAATACAGCATTGTGGGTGCAGCGAGTAGAAAATTTCCGGCTCGGCAAAGCAGGGGTCTCCCCGTCGCAATTTGACTGGCAAGGCAGTATGGAAAACATCTCCCACCGGGTGTTGATAATAGGCAGCGGCCCAGGTAAGGGTCTGGAACAGTGAATCCTGCAGCAGTGGTTCGCTGTCGACAATGCGGGAAACCCGTTTCAGCTGGTTCAGGCGTAGCTCAGAGGTGGTTTCAATGGACATGACCATTCCAATCACATGGCGCGGACCAAATGGGACCAGTACCCGCACCCCTGAGATTAATTGACATTCAAGTTCGGCTGGGGGCAGGTAATCGTAGAGTCTGCGAAGCGGTGCGGGTATAGCTACCCGAAGTATGGGCGTTACTTGTGTGGACGGTGTAGTTGCGGCCATGGAAAGAGGAGAGTTTCAGTCTGGTGATTTCACTGCGATAGTCTAGCAGTGTAAAGTCCTGATCGTTAACAGACAACAATTGTATTGATCTGGGGCTGAATGTTGCGGGCTGATGGTCTATACTTTTCCCTCTAAGACAGGCAGGGCGGTTTGGGATTTACCTCAGGCCCGCTGGAGTCGCACTACAGTTTAGCCATCCTCGTTCCGCGGCATTACCCGAGGGACGAAGGCTGGGTTTTACAAACAGGATCCCGGTGGGCGGGTTATCGCAGATGAACGACGAGTCTGTACCAGCTGAGTTGTTGGCAGTGCGTGAAAAGATTGATGCTATTGATATGCAACTCATTGAACTATTGTCGGCTCGATTCAAGCTGACTCACCAAGTGGGCATATTGAAGGCCGCACAAGATCTGTCGGCATTTGATGAACAGCGGGAGGCTGACAAGCTGTCACGTTTGCAAGAGCTTTGCCAAGCGCAGCGGTTGAATCCGGAACTGGTTACCGAATTGTTTTCCCGCATTATGCAGGAAGTGGTCAGCAACCACGAAAAGCTGCGCCAATCAAAATCGCAAGACACTTGAACCGGCTCGTCAGAGACTTCTACCGTTGGCGGAAGGGAAGTTTGCAGATATCGGGCCGTTCAATTGGCTATAGTTGGCTTTAGAGGATTGTGGCGCGCCCAGAAATTTCCTACTAATTTACGAATAGCTACACTTCATTATTGTCTAGAAGCTGCAAACAGTTCAGCAA